>NZ_LOWY01000016.1:0-242875 GCF_001524185.1 Burkholderia sp. FL-7-2-10-S1-D7
CGCCTTCGGCGCCTGCGCGGCGCGGACGCGCATCGTCGTCGCTGCGACGCGCCGGGCGGTCGGACGACGTGCGGCGTTCGCCGAAGCTGCGCTTTTCGCCTGCGCCGGCTGCCTTGTCGCGATAGGGCGCACGTGCAGCGCCTTCGGCGCCTGCGCGGCGCGGACGCGCATCGTCGTCGCTGCGACGCGCCGGGCGGTCGGACGACGTACGGCGTTCGCCGAAGCTGCGCTTTTCGCCTGCGCCTGCTGCCTTGTCGCGATAGGGCGCACGTGCAGCGCCTTCGGCGCCTGCGCGGCGCGGGCGTGTATCGTCGTCGCTGCGACGCGCCGGGCGGTCGGACGACGTGCGGCGTTCGCCGAAGCTGCGCTTTTCGCCTGCGCCGGCTGCCTTGTCGCGGTAGGGCGCACGTTCGCCGCGCTCGGCGCGGCCGCCAGGCTTCGCATCGCTGCGATAGCCGCGCTCGGCGCCGCCGTCACGCGGCGCGCGCTTTGCCGGAGCGCGATCCGCACCCTCCGCGCCGCGCGGCTTGAACGCGCGTTCGCCGGCGGCGGCCGGTGCGGCGGCCTTCTTCGGACGCGGCGGCTTATCGGCCGCGGGCGGCGCGGCGGGGCGCACCGCCTTGCGGGCGACGAGGCTGCCGGAGCGGACGGGTGCGCGGGTCGGCGACGCCGGCCGCGGATTCTTGACGGTCAATTTGGTGCGCATAAACGCTGGGATTCATTCAGACTGCGATCGCGCGCAGCAATTCGGTTTCGAGCTGGATCTGCAAGCGGTTGTCGGACAGGCCGGCACCGTCGAGCAGGAAGATGTCTTCGACACGTTCGCCGAGCGTATTGATCCGCGCCGCGTGGACGCCGACCCGATGCTCGGCCAGGACGCGCGCGATCGAATAGAGAAGGCCCGGCCGGTCGTTGGCGGACACGGACAGGATGTAGTACTGGCCGCGCTCGTCAGCCCGGAGGTCGACGCGCGGCGTGATCGGAAACGTCCGGGACAGCCGCGACAGGCGGCCCTTGGACGGCTCAGGCAGCGACGCGGTTTCGGCAAGGCGCGTCGCGAGTTGCTGTTCGACGAGATTCGCGATGTCGCGATAGTGCACGTCGAGCTCGGTCTGCGTGACGATGAAGTTGTCGAGCGCATAGCCGTGCCGCGTCGTGCTGACGCGCGCATCGAGCACCGACAGCCCATTGCGGTCGAAGTACGCGCAAATGCCCGCGAACAGGTCGGGGCGGTCCTTCACGTACACGAGCACTTGCAGCGCATCGCCGATCGGCGACGGCCGCGCGCGGACGATCGCGGTTTCGGCGTTCACGTGCCGGTACAGCACGCGCGTCTGCCATGCGATGTCGGCCGCGTCGTGGCGCAGGAAAAAGCCGATGTCGAGCTGATCCCACAGCGCGCGGTGCGCGTCCTCGGGTACGGTCTCGAGGCGCAGCAGCGCGAGCGCCTGCTCCTGTCGCGACTTCAGTTCCGAATGCGCGTCGGGATTCGCGCCGCCGAGCACCGCCAGCGTGATCCGGTAGAGGTCCTCGAGGAGCTTGCCCTTCCACGTGTTCCACACCTTCGGGCTCGTGCCGCGGATATCGGCGACGGTCAGCAGGTAAAGCGCGGTGAGGTAGCGCTCGTTGCCGACGACCTCGGCGAAGCGCTTGATGACCTCGGGGTCGCTCGTGTCCTGCTTCTGCGCGACCTGGCTCATCGTCAGGTGATGCTGGACGAGCCACACGATCAGCGCCGCGTCGTCGCTGGCGATCCCGTGCTCGCGGCAGAAACGCCGCGCGTCGGCCATCCCGAGCGTCGAGTGGTCGCCGCCGCGGCCCTTCGCGATGTCGTGGAACAGCGCCGCGACATACAGCACCCACGGGCGCTCGAAATTGCCGATCAGCTGGCTGCAGAACGGGTACTCGTGCGCATGCTCGGCCACCGCGAAACGGCGAATGTTGCGCAACACCATCAGGATGTGCTGGTCGACCGTGTACACGTGGTACAGGTCGTGCTGCATCTGGCCGACGATGCGGCGGAAATTCAGCAGATAGCGGCCGAGCACGCTCGTCTGGTTCATCAGCCGGAACGCATGCGTGATGCCTTCGGGCTGCTGCAGGATCTGCATGAACGTGCTGCGGTTCTGCGGATCGCGCCGCCACGTGTTGTTCATGATCTCGCGCGAGTTGTACAGCGCGCGCAGCGTGCGGGCGGACAGGCCCTTCACGCCGCGGGTCGCCTCGTACAGCAGGAACGCTTCGAGGATCGCGTCCGGATGGCGTTCGAACACGCCGTCGTCGACGATCTCGAGCATGCCCTGCTTCTCGACGAAGCGATCGGGCGACAGCACGCGCGTGATGCCGCTCGTCGCGGGAAACAGCTGCGCCTCGATATTCTGGATCAGGATCGTCGCCAGCTGCGTGACCGCTTTCGCGGCCCAGTAGTAACGGCGCATCAGCTGCTCGCTCGCGCGTTTGGCCTGCGTCGGCTGGTAGCCGAAGCTCTCGGCGGCCTGCGTCTGAAGGTCGAACACGAGCATGTCCTGGCGGCGGCCGGCGATCACGTGCAGCCGCGCCCGCAACGTCTTCAGGAATCCTTCGTTGCGGCGCAGCTCGCGTGCCTCGCGATCGGTGATGAGGCCGCGCGTGTCGAGCTCGCGCCAGCTGCTGCCGAAGCCGGCCGCGCGTGCGATCCACAGGATCGTCTGCAGGTCGCGCAACCCGCCCGGGCTTTCCTTCACGTTCGGCTCGAGGCTGTACGGCGTGTCCTGGCACTTCGCGTGGCGCTGGCGCATCTCGAGCACCTTCGCGGTGAAGAACGCGCGCGCGTCGAGCGCCTCGTGGTACCGCACGGTGAAGCGCTCGAACAGCGCGGTGCTGCCGACGATGCGGCGCGCTTCCAGCAGCGAGGTCTGCACGGTGACGTCGTGCGACGCTTCCTCGATGCATTGGGCGACCGTGCGCACGCTGCTGCCGATCTCGAGGCCGAGATCCCATGCCATCCCGATGAAGCGCTCGATGCGCGCGTCGAGCGCCGGGTCGTGCGCATCGGGCAGCAGCACGAGGATGTCGACGTCGGAGTAGGGCGCGAGTTCGCCGCGCCCGTAGCCGCCGACGGCGACGAGTGCGAGCGTCGCGGGCAGCCCGCAGTCGTCCCACACGCGCTTGAGCACGTCGTCGGTGAGTTTCGATAGCGCGTGCATCAGCGACGCGACGTTCGCCGCGCTGCGAAAGCGCTCGAGCATGTCGGCCTTGGCGGCCTTGAATTCGGCGCGCCGCGACAGCGCTTCGGGCGAGGGGGCGGCGTGAGCGCTCATGGGCGGGCCGTTCAGGTCAGCAGGTCAGGGGGCGGGCGGGGCAGGCTGGCGCGGCGGCGCTCAAACCGCGGCGGCTGGTTGCGCGAACACCGGGCGCGCCGGCGTGCCGGCGGACACGGTCAGCACCTCGTAGCCCGTCTCGGTGACGAGCACCGTGTGCTCCCACTGCGCGGACAAGCTGCGGTCGCGCGTCTTGACCGTCCACTGGTCGGGCATCGTGCGGATGTCGCGCTTGCCGGCGTTGATCATCGGCTCGATCGTGAAGATCATCCCGGCCTTCAGCTCGATGCCGGTGCCCGGACGGCCGTAGTGTACGACCTGCGGATCCTCGTGGAACACCGTGCCGATGCCGTGGCCGCAGTATTCGCGCACGACGCTGTAGCCCTGCGCTTCCGCATGCTTCTGGATCGCATGGCCGATGTCGCCGAGGTGAGCGCCGGGCTTGACCTGGTCGATGCCGAGCCACATGCACTCATAGGTGGTCTGGACGAGGCGCTTCGCGAGGATCGAGCCCTCGCCGACGATGAACATCCGGCTGGTGTCGCCGAAGTAGCCGTTCTTGATCACGGTGATGTCGATGTTCAGCGCGTCGCCGTTCTTGATCACCTTCTCGCCCGGAATGCCGTGGCAGATGACGTCGTTGACCGAGATGCAGGTTGCCTTCGGGTACGGTGGATAGCCGGGCGGCTGATAATTCAGCGGCGCGGGGATCGTGCCCTGCTCGTTGAGCATGAATTCGTGACAAAGCCGGTCGAGTTCGGCGGTCGTGATGCCCGCGACGACGTGCGGCGTGATGAAGTCGAGCACTTCGCTCGCGAGACGGCAGGCGACGCGCATCTCGGCGATATCGTGTTCGTTTTTGAGCGTAATAGCCATCGAGGTATGCCTGGAATGCGGTGAATTGACGGATTATCGCACCTTATGGCGGGCCTCGCAGCCCCTGCCGGCGGTACCGGTGCGGGTTTTCGCGGATTGTCCGGCCGGCTGCCGCGCGGCAAGCGAAAGTGCCGGGCGACTTGAGAGCCGACAAATCGGCGTGCTATACTCTCTGGCTAAGTCGACATCCAAATGCCGAACATGCCCCATCATGGGGCAGTACAGGCGCCCAAGGCGGACGTACAGGGCGGCATGGAAATGAAAGGCTTGCGGCACGGGCATTTTCGCACGTGCCGAATCGCAAGCCGGCGCAACCAGGGTGCCGACGCGCGGAACGAGGCGTCCTTCGGGGCGCGTTCGCGCGGCGGTACGGCAGCCGGCTTAAGACCCAACCCTCGTGGAGAATTTACATGGCAGTCACGATGCGCCAAATGCTGGAAGCGGGTGTCCACTTCGGTCACCAGACCCGTTTCTGGAACCCGAAGATGGCTCCGTTCATTTTCGGTCACCGCAACAAGATTCACATCATCAACCTCGAAAAGACGCTGCCGATGTTCACGGACGCACAGAAGTACGTGCGCCAGCTGGCAGCGAACCGCGGCACGATCCTGTTCGTCGGCACGAAGCGTCAGTCGCGTGACACGATCGCTCAGGAAGCGCAGCGCGCGGGCATGCCGTACGTCAACGCACGCTGGCTCGGCGGCATGATGACCAACTTCAAGACGCTGAAGGTTTCGATCAAGCGTCTGAAGGACATGGAAGCGGCAGTCGAGGCAGGCGAGCTCGAGAAGATGAGCAAGAAGGAAGCGCTGCTGTTCGAACGCGAAATCGCCAAGCTGCAGAAGTCGATCGGTGGCGTGAAGGACATGGGCGGCATTCCGGACGCAATCTTCGTCGTCGACGTCGGCTACCACAAGATTGCCGTGACGGAAGCGAACAAGCTGGGCGTGCCGGTCATCGCCGTGGTCGATACGAACCACTCGCCGGAAGGTGTGGATTACGTGATCCCGGGTAACGACGACTCGAGCAAGGCAGTCGCGCTGTACGCTGAAGGCGTGGCCGACGCGATCCTGGAAGGCCGTGCGAACGCGGTCAACGAAGTGGTCCAGGCAGCGCGTGGCGACGACGAGTACGTCGAGGAAAACGCGTAACTGGCCCGGAGCCGGCGCAAAAAGGGGGCTCTCAACAGGCCCCCTTTTTTTAAGCTTGTGCGCCGGACCTGATCGCGCCGAATCGGCGCGGGTCCGGAAACGATTTTCGGCCGTTCGCGTCCAAGCGGGCGGCGTTGTGAATACAGACTCAAGGAGCGAATGATGGCGGCAATTACCGCAAGCATGGTGGCAGAACTGCGCGCAAAGACCGACGCACCGATGATGGAGTGCAAGAAGGCGCTGACGGAAGCCGACGGCGATCTGGCCAAGGCTGAAGAACTGCTGCGCGTGAAGCTCGGCAACAAGGCGAGCAAGGCGGCATCGCGCGTGACGGCCGAAGGCGTCGTCGCATCGTTCGTCGGCGGCAACGCGGGCGCGCTGGTCGAACTGAACTGCGAAACCGACTTCGTCGCGAAGAACGACGACTTCCTCGCATTCTCGAAGACGGTTGCAGAACTCGTCGCGACGCAAAACCCGGCCGACGTGGCAGCGCTGTCGGCACTGCCGCTCGACGGCTCGACGGTCGACGCAGTCCGTCTGGCCCTGATCGGCAAGATCGGCGAAAACGTGTCGATCCGCCGTTTCGTCCGTTTCGAAACCGCGAACAAGATCGCAACGTACCTGCACGGCGCGCGTATCGGCGTGATCGTCGAGTACACGGGTGCGGAAGAGCAGGTCGGCAAGGACGTCGCGATGCACATCGCCGCGATGAAGCCGGTCGCGCTGTCGTCGGCAGACGTGCCGGCGGAACTGATCGAGACGGAGCGCCGTGTCGCCGAGCAGAAGGCTGCCGAATCGGGCAAGCCGGCTGAAATCGTCGCGAAGATGGTCGACGGCAGCGTCCAGAAGTACCTGAAGGAAGTGTCGCTGCTGAACCAGACGTTCGTGAAGAACGACAAGCAGACGATCGAGCAGATGCTGAAGGCAGCGGATGCGGCAGTGCAGAAGTTCGCGCTGTTCGTCGTCGGCGAAGGCATCGAGAAGCGCCAGGACGACTTTGCCGCCGAAGTGGCCGCACAAGTCGCAGCAGCAAAGCAGCAGTAAGCAGTCAGGCAGTATCCGCGGCGGGCGTCCGCTCCGCCGCGGCCGGCGGCGCCGCCGGCCGGCCGGGAACCCCCGTCCGACCGTCGGCGCTTGCCCGAATCAGTATTTCGCCCCTACAGTTCGTGGTTGTCATCCTCTCGTCGCTCGGAAGCCCCTATGTCCAATGCCTATAAACGCGTCCTCCTCAAACTCTCCGGCGAAGCGCTGATGGGCGACGATGCCTTCGGCATCAATCGCGCGACGATCGAGCGGATGGTGGCGGATATCGCCGAAGTCGTGGGTCTCGGCACGCAGCTCGCGGTCGTGATCGGCGGCGGTAACATTTTCCGCGGTGTCGCGGGCGGTGCGGCCGGCATGGACCGCGCGACGGCCGACTACATGGGGATGCTGGCCACGATGATGAACGCACTGGCGCTGCAGGATGCGATGCGCCACGCCGGCATCGTCGCGCGCGTGCAGTCCGCGCTGCGCATGGACCAGGTCGTCGAGCCGTACATCCGGCCCCGTGCGATCCGCCAGCTCGAGGAAGGCAAGGTCGTGATCTTCGCGGCCGGCACGGGCAACCCGTTCTTCACGACGGACACGGCCGCCGCGCTGCGCGGCTCGGAAGTGGGCGCCGAGGTCGTACTGAAGGCGACCAAGGTCGATGGCGTATATTCTGCCGATCCGAAGAAGGATCCGTCGGCCACGCGCTACACGACGATCAGCTTCGACGAGGCGATCAGCCGCAATCTGCAGGTGATGGACGCGACGGCCTTCGCGCTGTGCCGCGACCAGAAGCTGCCGATTCGCGTGTTTTCGATCAACAAGCCGGGCGCGCTCAAGCGTATCGTGCTGGGCGAGGACGAAGGTACGCTCGTCCACGTGTAAACTCCCGCGGATGCGGGCAAGCGGCGTGGGTCGTCGGCCGCGGTGCGAGGCGCGCCGGGCGGGGCCCGCGTTCTTTGAAGGTTGGAAGGTTTGGAGGTTGAAATGAGTGTCGCTGATGTCAAGAAGGGCGTAGAGCAGAAGATGCAGCGCTCGATCGAAGCGTTCAAGAACGATCTGGCGAAGATCCGTACGGGCCGTGCGCACACCGGTCTGCTCGATCACGTGCAGGTCGACTACTACGGTTCGATGGTGCCGATCTCGCAGGTTGCGAACCTGACGCTCGTCGACGCACGCACGATCGGCGTGCAGCCGTGGGAAAAGAACATGGTCGCGAAGGTCGAGAAGGCCATCCGCGAAGCCGATCTCGGCCTGAACCCGGCGACGGCCGGCGACCTGATCCGCGTGCCGATGCCCGCGCTGACGGAAGAGCGCCGCCGCGAACTGACCAAGGTGGTCAAGAGCGAAGGCGAAACGGCCAAGGTCGCGATCCGCAACCTGCGCCGCGACGCGAACGAAGCGCTCAAGAAGCTCGTGAAGGACAAGGAAATCTCGGAAGACGACGAGCGCCGTGCGAGCGACGACGTGCAGAAGCTGACCGACAAGCACGTTGCCGAAGTCGACAAGCTCGTGCAGACCAAGGAAGCCGAGATCATGACGGTCTGACGACCGTCCTCGCGCGCCGCCTTCTTCCCGCAACTGTCTCAACGGCCATGACCTATACCAGCTCTACCGTTCGCGTGCCTGACGTCGGCGCCGTGCCGCGTCATATCGCGATCATCATGGACGGCAATGGCCGTTGGGCGACCGAACGCCGCTTGCCGCGCGTCGCGGGGCACACCCGCGGCGTGGATGCCGTGCGGGCGGTGGTCGAAGGCTGCGCGCGCGCCGGCGTCGAATACCTGACGCTGTTCGCGTTCAGTTCGGAAAACTGGCGCCGGCCGAACGACGAAGTGTCGTTCCTGATGCGGCTGTTCATCACCGCGCTCGAGCGCGAGATCGGCAAGCTGCATGCGAACGGGATCCGCCTGCGGGTGGTGGGCGATCTCGAGCGCTTCGAGCCGCGCATCCGCGAACTGATCCGCCGCGCCGAAACCAAGACGGCGCGCAACACCCGTCTCACCCTGACGATCGCCGCGAACTACGGCGGCCGCTGGGACATCCTGCAGGCGACGAAGAAGCTCGTCGAGCAGGCCGTGCGCGAGGGCCGCGAGGTCGACGTGACCGAAGACGCGTTCGCGCCGCACCTGGCGATGGCCTATGCGCCGGAGCCCGATCTCTTCATCCGCACCGGCGGCGAGCAGCGTGTCAGCAATTTCTTGCTGTGGCAGCTCGCGTACGCCGAATTCTATTTCACCGACAAATACTGGCCGGACTTCGATGGCGCGGCGCTGGCCGACGCGATCGCATCGTATACCGAGCGCGAGCGCCGTTTCGGGCGCACCAGCGCGCAGCTCGAACCACAATCGCAGAACGCCGATTCCCTTTCATGCTGAAGACCCGTGTGATCACGGCGGTCGTGATGCTGGCAGTGTTGCTGCCCGTGACGCTGTTCGCGCCGCTCACCGCGTTTGGCGCGCTGATCGGCGTCGTGCTCGTGTTCGCCGCCTGGGAGTGGGCGCGCCTGCTCAAGCTCGGCGCGACCGGTTCGATCGTCTACGCGATCGTCGCGGCGCTGGCGCTCGCGGCGACCGCGCCGCTCGGCGTCGAAGCCGCATCGTCCCGTCCCCTTTTTATGGCAGCCGGCGTCTTCTGGCTGCTGGTCGGCCCGTTCTCGCTGCGGCGCAAGCCGGCGCTCGCGGGCGGCGTGTGGCGGCCGTTCCTGCTCGCGGCCGGGCTCGCGGTGTTCGCGGCCTGCTGGCACGCGGTCGTCGCGGCGCGTGCGCAGGGCGTTTCGTTCGTGCTGTCGCTGCTTCTGGTCGTCTGGCTGGCCGATATCGGCGCATATTTCGCGGGCAAGGCCTTCGGAAAGCGTAAACTGGCCGTTACGATCAGTCCCGGCAAGAGCTGGGAAGGCGCGATCGGTGGCTGGCTCGCCGTGATGGTCGTCGCGGGTGTCGCGATGGCCGCGCACTGGTTCGAGCCGACCCTGTTTTCCGCACTCGCCGCGCGTTACGGGATGCCCGGCGCGTGGGCCGCGCTGACGCTGCTGGTCGTCTACAGCGTGATCGGCGACCTGTTCGAGTCGCTGCTCAAGCGTCAGGCGGGCGTGAAGGATTCGAGCGGCCTGCTGCCCGGTCACGGCGGCGTGCTCGACCGCGTCGACGCGCTGCTGCCGGTGCTGCCGCTCGCAATGCTGCTGCTTGGTTAAACCACTATTTCTGTTATGCAAAAACGTCTGACACTGCTCGGTTCCACGGGCTCGATCGGAGACAGCACGCTCGACGTGGTCGCCCGCCATCCCGAGCGTTTCTCGGTCTACGCGTTGACCGCGCACCGCAACGGCGACAAGCTCGTCGAGCAGTGCCTGCGCTTCTCGCCCGAAATCGCGGTGGTCGGCGATGCGAACACGGCGGCGCACGTCGAGGCGAAACTGCGCGCGGCGGGCAGCAAGACCACGGTGCTGTACGGGCCGCAGGCGCTCGTCGACGTGTCGAAGAGCGACGGCTGCGATACGGTCGTCGCCGCGATCGTCGGCGCGGCCGGCCTTGCACCGAGCCTCGCGGCCGCGCGCGCCGGCAAGCGCATCCTGCTCGCGAACAAGGAATCGCTCGTGATGTCGGGCGCGATCTTCATGGACGCCGTGCGCGATCATGGCGCGATCCTGCTGCCGGTCGACAGCGAACACAACGCGATCTTCCAGTGCATGCCGCGCGACGAGAACGAACACGGCGGGATCTCGAAGATCATCCTGACCGCATCGGGCGGCCCGTTCCGTACGCGCGAGCCGGCCACGCTCGTCGACGTGACGCCGGACGAAGCGTGCAAGCACCCGAACTGGGTGATGGGCCGCAAGATTTCCGTCGATTCCGCGACGATGATGAACAAGGGCCTCGAAGTGATCGAGGCGCACTGGATTTTCGGCTTGGCCGGCGACCGGATCGACGTGCTGATTCACCCGCAGAGCGTGATCCATTCGCTCGTGTCGTACCGCGACGGCTCGGTGCTCGCTCAGCTCGGCAACCCCGACATGCGCACGCCGATCGCGCACGCGCTCGCGTTCCCGGAGCGCGTCGACGCCGGTGTCGACCAGCTCGACCTCGCGCAGATCGCACAGCTGTCGTTCGAGAAGCCCGATTACACGCGCTTCCCGTGCCTCGCGCTCGCGCTGAAGGCGCTTGAGGAGGGCGGTATCGCGAGCGCCGCGTTGAACGCGGCGAACGAAATCGCGGTCGAAGCATTTCTCGAGCGCCGGATCGGCTTCATGGCGATCGCGGCGACGGTCGATGCGGTGCTCAACGCGCTGCCGAACCGTAACCCGAATGGGCTCGATGACGTCCTTGCGGCGGACGCCGAGGCACGCCGCCTCGCCGCCGAGATCATTGCAAAAGCGCCTGCGTCACGCGTGGAGCGCGCTGTCTGAATGAGGTGCTCATGAACGTGCTGGTCGAACTGATCGCGTTTGCGGTGGCGATCGGGGTGCTGGTCGTCGTGCATGAGTACGGACATTATCGCGTCGCGCGCTGGTGCGGCGTGAAGGTGCTGCGTTTCTCGATCGGTTTCGGCCAGCCCGTCGCGCGCTGGGTCAGCCGCAGGACGGGCACTGAATGGACGCTCTCCGCGTTGCCGCTCGGCGGTTACGTGAAGATGCTCGACGAGCGTGAGCCGGGGGCGAGCGTCAAGCCCGAGGAACTCGATCAGGCGTTCAACCGGCAATCGGTGTTCAAGCGCATCGCGATCGTCGCTGCCGGCCCGATCGCGAACTTTCTGTTGGCAATCGTCCTCTTTTCCGCTGTATTCGCGACCGGCGTGACCGAGCCGGCCGCGGTGCTCGCGCCGCCGGCTGCCGGCACGGTGGCGGCCCGCGCGGGCTTCGACGGCAGCGAGACGATCGTGTCGATCCGCGACGCCGACGGCGGCGAGGCCGCGCCGGTGCGCTCGTGGTCGGACCTGCGCTGGAAGCTGCTGTCCGCCGCGTTCGATCATCGCGAGGTCGTGCTCGGCGCGCGCGACGGCGGTTCGGCGACGTTCGACTTCCGCGTCGACCTGCGCAATGTTCCCGAAAGCCAGCTCGACGACGATTTCATGATGCACCTGGGCTTCGAGACCGGCGGCGGCACGCTGTCGGTCGCGTCGGTGCAGCCCGGCAGCGCGGCCGAGCAGGCGGGCCTGAAGGCCGGCGACAAGCTGCTGGCGCTCGACGGCAATCCGATCGGCGGCGCATCGCGCTTCATCGACGCGGTGAAGCACCATGCGGGTCAGGCGGTCGAGCTGCGGGTCGAGCGTGGCGGCGCGACGCAAACCGTGCAGATCGTGCCGCAGGCGCAGCGCGACGATGAAACGGGGCAGCAGATCGGCCGCATCGGCGCGTCGCTGTCGATGCACACGCCGTCGGTCGACGTGCGCTATGGACCGATCGAGAGTCTGCAGCTCGGTGCGCACCGCACGTGGGACATTGCGATTTACTCGCTGAAGATGTTCGGACGGATGATCACGGGCGATGCGTCGCTGAAGAACCTGTCCGGCCCGGTGACGATTGCCGACTACGCCGGCAAGAGCGCGCGGCTCGGTCCGTCGGCCTTCCTGTCGTTCCTCGCCCTTGTCAGCATTAGCCTCGGGGTGCTGAACTTGCTGCCGATTCCCGTTTTGGACGGGGGGCATCTGTTATATTATCTGGTTGAAGCCGCGACCGGGAAAGCCGTCTCGGAGCGTTGGCAGCTAATTCTGCAAAGAGCCGGGTTGATCTGCATCGTCGCGTTGTCGGCGATCGCGCTGTTCAACGACCTGGCTCGGTTAATCCATTTCTGAAGCGTCAGGCGGCGGCCAGTCGGCCGCCGCCTGATTTGATGCAGCTAAATATTGGGGATGCACGTTGTTCAAACCTCATCGCTTTGTACCTAAGACAGTTGCAGCGGCCGCGCTCGCCGCGCACGGCCTCGCGGCGCATGCAGCGGCACCGTTCGTGGTGCAAGACATCAAGATCGAGGGGTTGCAGCGCGTCGAAGCGGGTTCGGTGTTTGCCTACCTGCCGATCAAGCAGGGCGATACCTTCTCCGACGACAAGGCATCCGAAGCAATCCGCGCGCTGTACGCGACGGGCTTCTTCAACGACGTGCGCATCGCCACCCAGGGCAACGTCGTGATCGTGCAGGTGCAGGAGCGTCCGGCCATCGCGTCGATCGACTTCACCGGCACGAAGGAATTCGACAAGGACAACCTGACGAAGGCGCTGCGCGCGGTGGGTCTGGCCGACGGCCGCTACTACGACAAGGCGCTCGTCGACAAGGCGGAGCAGGAGCTCAAGCGTCAGTACCTGACGCGCGGCTTCTACGCGGCCGAGGTCAAGACGACGATCACGCCGGTCGACGCGAACCGCGTGTCGATCCTGTTCGCGGTCGCCGAAGGCCCGAGCGCGAAGATCCGCCAGATCAACTTCATCGGCAACAAGGCGTTCAGCACCAGCACGCTGCGCGACGAAATGCAGCTGTCGACGCCGAACTGGTTCTCCTGGTACACGAAGAACGACCTGTACTCGAAGGAAAAGCTGACGGGCGACCTCGAGGCCGTGCGCTCGTACTACCTGAACCGCGGCTACCTCGAGTTCAACATCGAATCGACCCAGGTGTCGATCTCGCCCGACAAGAAAGACATGTACCTGACGGTCACGCTGCATGAAGGCGAGCCGTACACGGTGTCGGGCATCAAGCTGTCGGGCAACCTGCTCGATCGCGAAGCCGAACTGAACAAGCTGATCAAGATCAAGCCGGGCGATCGTTTCTCGGCCGAAAAGCTGCAGCAAACGACCAAGTCGATCGTCGACAAGCTCGGCGAATACGGTTACGCATTCGCGACCGTCAACGCGCAGCCGGACATCGACCAGGCGAACCACAAGGTGAACCTGAACCTCGTCGTCGATCCGAGCCGCCGCGTGTACGTGCGCCGCATCAACGTGGTCGGCAACACGCGTACGCGCGACGAAGTCGTGCGCCGCGAAATGCGCCAGCTCGAAAGCTCGTGGTTCGATTCGAACCGCCTCGCGCTGTCGAAGGATCGCGTGAACCGTCTCGGCTACTTCACTAACGTCGACGTGACCACGGTGCCCGTCGAAGGCACGAACGACCAGGTCGACGTGAACGTGAAGGTCGATGAAAAGCCGACCGGCGCGATCACGCTGGGCGCCGGCTTCTCGTCGACGGACAAGGTGGTGCTGTCGGCCGGCGTGTCGCAGGACAACGTGTTCGGCTCGGGCACGAGCCTGTCGGTGAACGTCAATACCGCGAAGAGCTACCGCACGCTGACCGTCACACAGGTCGACCCGTACTTCACGGTCGACGGCATCAAGCGGATCACGGACGTCTACTACCGCACGTACCAGCCGCTCTACTATTCGACGAGCTCGAGCTTCCGGATCATCAGTGCAGGCGGCAACCTGAAGTTCGGCATTCCGTTCTCGGAAGTCGACACCGTCTACTTCGGCGCGGGCTTCGAGCAGAACCGTCTCGACGTCGACTCGAACACGCCGCAGAGCTACCAGGATTACGTGAACGAGTTCGGCCGCGTGTCGAACACGGTGCCGCTGACGGTGGCCTGGTCGCGCGACGCGCGTGACAGTGCGCTGATCCCGAGCCGCGGCTACTTCACGCAGGCGAACGTCGAATACGGCGTGCCGGTCGGCAAGATCCAGTACTACAAGGCCGACCTGCAGGCGCAGTACTACTATTCGTTCTCGCGTGGCTTCATCCTGGGCCTGAACCTGCAAGGCGGCTACGGTAACGGTATCGGCAACCCGTACCCGATCTTCAAGAACTACTACGCGGGCGGTATCGGCTCCGTGCGTGGCTACGAGCCGAGCTCGCTGGGTCCGCGCGATACGAAGACGAACGACCCGATCGGCGGTTCGAAGATGGTGGTCGGCAACATCGAGCTGACGTTCCCGCTGCCGGGCACCGGCTACGACCGCACGCTGCGCGTGTTCACGTTCCTCGACGGCGGTAACGTGTGGGGCAACGCGCCGGGCGGCACGAGTACCGGCGCGAACGGCCTGCGTTACGGCTACGGTGTGGGTCTCGCGTGGATCTCGCCGATCGGCCCGCTGAAGCTGAGCCTCGGCTTCCCGCTGCAGAAGCATGAAGGCGACCAGTACCAGAAATTCCAGTTCCAGATCGGGACGGCGTTCTGATCGAACGCATGACAACAGCAACGAGAGGGTAATTTTGCTAACCGGTAAGTTTTCGAAACGAGTGATGTGTGCGCTGACCGTTGCGCTGGCCTTGGGCGCGGCGACGGCACATGCTCAGGACGTCGCCCGCATCGCGGCGGTCAATTCGGATCGGATCCTGCGCGAGTCGGCGCCCGCCAAGGCGGCGCAGACGAAGCTCGAAGCCGAGTTCGCGAAGCGCGACAAGGATCTGCAGGACCTCGCGGCGCGTCTGAAGTCGATGTCCGACTCGCTGGACAAGAACGGCGCGTCGCTGTCGGCGGCCGATCGCGCACAGAAGCAGCGCGATCTCGCGCAGCTCGATACCGACTTCCAGCGCAAGCAGCGCGAGTTTCGCGAAGACCTGAACCAGCGCCGCAACGAGGAACTCGCGGCGGTGCTCGAGCGTGCGAACAAGGTCATCAAGCAGATCGCCGAGCAGCAGAATTACGACCTGATCGTGCAGGAAGCCGTGTACGTCAGCCCGCGCATCGACATCACCGACAAGGTGCTCAAGGCGCTCGCGTCCGGCTCGACGAACTGAACGGAGCAGACGACGAATGGCATTGACGCTTGAGGCACTCGTAAAGCGGTTCGGCGGCGAGATCGCCGGCGACGCCCAGTGCAAGGTGGGCGGCCTCGCGCCGCTCGACCAGGCAGGCCCTCAGCAACTCGCGTTTCTCGCGAATCCGAAGTACCTGTCGCAGGTCGAGACGACCCGCGCCGGCGCGGTGCTGATCGCGCCGAAGGATCTCGAAAAGCTGGGCGCGGCCGCTGATGGCCGCAATTTCATTGTGACGCCGAATCCGTACGCGTACTTCGCGCGCGTCGCGCAGATGTTCATCGATCTCGCCACGCCGCCGCGCGCGGCCGGCGTGCATCCGAGCGCGACGATCGATCCGGCCGCGCAGGTGGCCGCGAGCGCGGTGATCGGTCCGCACGTGACGGTCGAGGCCGGCGCGGTGATCGAGGACGGCGTGCAGCTCGACGCGAACGTGTTCGTCGGCCGCGGCACCACGATCGGCGCGGGTTCGCACCTGTACCCGAACGCTTCGGTGTACCACGGCTGCAAGATCGGTCCGCGCGCGATCATTCATTCGGGTGCCGTGATCGGTTCCGACGGGTTCGGCTTCGCACCGGATTTCGTCGGCGACGGCGATGCGCGCACCGGCAGCTGGGTCAAGATTCCGCAGGTCGGCGGCGTGTCGGTTGGCCCGGACGTCGAGATCGGTGCGAACACGACGATCGACCGCGGCGCGATGGCGGACACCGTCATCGAGGAATGCGTGAAGATCGACAACCAGGTTCAGATCGCCCACAACTGCCGGATCGGCGCCTACACGGTGATCGCCGGCAAGGCGGGCATCGCGGGCAGCACGACGATCGGCCGCCACTGCATGATCGGCGGCGCGGCCGGGATCGCCGGCCATGTGACGCTTGGCGACTATGTCATCATCACCGCGAATTCGGGCGTGTCGAAGTCGCTGCCGAAGGCAGGCATCTACACGAGCGCATTCCCGGCCGTCGACCACGGCGAATGGAACAAGAGCGCCGCACTCGTGCGCAACCTCGACAAGCTGCGCGACCGCATCAAGGCGCTCGAGACCGCGCTGGCCGCCCAGGGCGGCACGGACGCCTGACCGACACCATGCGAGACCACGAACCGGGCACGGCCAGCGCATTCGGCCCGGTTTGCCAGACTGGGCCGCGCGGCGGCCCGCTTCAGCTTTTGCATCACCACCGCGCAGCTTTTGCGTGAGACGAACCATCATGAGCACTGAAAAAATCAATCTCGACATCCACAAGATCCTCACGCTGCTGCCGCATCGCTACCCGATTCTGCTCGTCGATCGCGTGCTCGAACTCGAGCCGCACAAGGGAATCAAAGCGCTGAAGAACGTGTCGATCAACGAGCCGTTCTTTCAGGGGCACTTCCCGAAGCGGCCGGTGATGCCGGGTGTGCTGATCCTCGAGGCGCTCGCTCAGGCGGCCGCGCTGCTGACGTTCGCGGAAGAGCAGCCGAAGGATCCGGAAAACACGCTGTACTACTTCGTCGGCATCGACGGCGCGCGCTTCAAGCGTGTCGTCGAACCGGGCGATCAGCTGATTCTGAACGTGACGTTCGAACGCTACATCCGCGGCATCTGGAAGTTCAAGGCGGTGGCGGAAGTGGACGGCAAGGTGGCGGCGGAAGCCGAATTGATGTGCACGGTCAAGACGGCCGACGCGGCGCCCTGAGCGACGCAGCACGCATGGGTAACGTAACGCGAGCAACGCGACACATCACATCGAGAGGCAACGGCGCATGACCAGGATTCATCCTACCGCGATCGTCGAACCGGGCGCGCAGATCGACGAGTCCGTCGAGATCGGGCCGTACGCGATCGTCGGGCCGCACGTCACGATCGGCGCGCGTACGACGATCGGCTCGCACAGCGTGATCGAAGGTCACACGACGCTCGGCGAGGACAACCGCATCGGCCATTACGCGTCGGTCGGCGGCCGTCCGCAGGACATGAAGTACAAGGACGAGCCGACGAAGCTCGTGATCGGCAACCGCAACACGATCCGCGAATTCACGACGATCCACACCGGCACCGTGCAGGACGTGGGCGTGACGACGCTCGGCGACGACAACTGGATCATGGCCTACGTGCACATCGGTCATGACTGCCGCGTCGGCAACAACGTGATCCTGTCGAGCAACGCGCAGATGGCCGGTCACGTCGAGATCGGCGACTGGGCGATCGTCGGCGGGATGTCGGGCGTGCACCAGTTCGTGCGCATCGGTGCGCACGCGATGCTGGGTGGCGCCTCGGCGCTCGTGCAGGACGTGCCGCCGTTCGTGATCGCGGCCGGCAACAAGGCCGAACCGCACGGCATCAACGTCGAAGGCCTGCGTCGGCGCGGTTTCTCGCCCGACGCGATCTCGGCGCTGCGCAGCGCGTACCGCCTGCTGTATAAGAACGGCCTGTCGCTCGAGGAAGCGAAGGTGCAGTTGCGCGAGCTGGCGGCCGCGGGTGGCGAAGGCGACGCAGCGGTCACCGCGCTCGTCGCGTTCATCGACGCGTCCCAACGCGGCATCATCCGCTAAGCGATGTCGCTCCCGACCAATCAGCTCCGGCTCGCGATGGTGGCCGGCGAGCCGTCGGGCGATTTGCTCGCGGCGTCGCTGCTCGGCGGGCTTCAAGAGCGGCTGCCCGCGTCGACCCACTACTACGGGATCGGCGGGCAGCGGATGCTCGCGCACGGCTTCGACTCGCATTGGCAGATGGACAAGCTGACGGTGCGCGGCTACGTCGAGGCGCTGGGCCAGATTCCCGAAATCCTGCGGATTCGCGGCGAACTGAAGCGCCAGCTGCTTGCGGAGCGGCCCGACGCATTCATCGGCGTCGACGCACCCGACTTCAACTTCAACGTGGAGCAGGCCGCGCGCGACGCGGGCATCCCGTCGATCCACTTCGTGTGCCCGTCGATCTGGGCATGGCGCGGCGGGCGGATCAAGAAGATCGCGAAGTCCGTCGACCACATGCTGTGCCTGTTCCCGTTCGAGCCGGCGATTCTCGACAAGGCGGGCGTCGCATCGACGTATGTCGGCCACCCGCTGGCCGACGAGATTCCGCTCGAGCCCGACACGCACGGCGCGCGCATCGCGCTGGGCCTGCCCGTGGACGGCCCCGTGATCGCGGTGCTACCGGGCAGCCGGCGCTCGGAGATCGGGCTGATCGGCCCGACGTTCTTCGCGGCGATGGCGCTGATGCAGCAGCGCGAGCCCGGCGTGCGGTTCGTGATGCCGGCTGCGACGCCCGCGCTGCGCGAACTGCTGCAGCCGCTCGTCGACGCGCATCCGCAGCTGGCGCTGACGATCACCGACGGCCGCTCGCAGGTCGCGATGACGGCCGCCGACGCGATTCTCGTGAAGAGCGGCACCGTCACGCTCGAAGCGGCGTTGCTCAAGAAGCCGATGGTGATCTCGTACAAGGTGCCCTGGCTGACCGGACAGATCATGCGCCGGCAGGGCTATCTGCCGTACGTCGGCTTGCCGAACATCCTGGCGGGGCGCTTCGTCGTGCCCGAGCTGCTGCAGCATTTCGCGACGCCCGAGGCGCTCGCCGATGCGACGCTCACGCAGCTGCGCGACGACGCGAATCGTCGAACGCTGACCGAAGTATTTACCGAAATGCATCTCTCACTGCGGCAGAACACGGCCGCGAAGGCGGCCGAAGCGGTCGTGCGCGTGCTCGAACAACGCAAGGGGCACGCATGACGGCAATTCGTGCACCACGCCGCCGCGCGTCGAGTGACGTGCAGGGCGGCTTCGACTTCAGCCGGCCCGACGAGATCGTTTGTGGCGTCGACGAAGCTGGCCGCGGCCCGCTCGCGGGGCCGGTGGTGGCCGCTGCGGTGATCCTCGATCCGGCCCAGCCGATCGACGGGCTCGACGATTCGAAGGCGCTGTCCGCGAAGAAGCGCGATGCGCTGTACGACCTGATCGTCGCGCGTTCGCGCGCGTATTGCGTCGCGTCGGCAAGCGTCGACGAAATCGATACGCTGAACATCCTGCACGCGACGATGCTCGCGATGAAGCGTGCCGTCGAGGGGCTGTCGGTCCTGCCGACGCTCGCGCAGATCGACGGCAACCGCTGTCCGATGCTGACGGTGCGTGCCGAGGCGATCGTCAGCGGCGATGCGCTCGTACCGAGCATCTCGGCCGCGTCGATCCTCGCGAAGGTCACGCGCGACCGCATGCTCGTCGATCTGCACGAACGCTTCCCGGTGTACGGTTTCAACGTGCATGCGGGCTACGGCACAGCGAAACACCTTGCCGCGCTGCGCGAGCACGGCCCGTGCGAAGCGCACCGGCGCTCGTTCGCGCCCGTCCGCGCGGCACTCGACCTGATTCGATGAAAAGCATTACTTCCCGCGACAACCCGCTGTACAAGCGCCTGAAGGCGCTCGCGGGTTCGACGCCCCATCAGCGCCGCAGCGGCCAGGCACTGCTCGAGGGTTTCCACCTAGCCAGCGCGTATCTCGATACGGGCGCGACACCCGAGCTTTGCGTCGCGACCGAAGGCGCGCTCGCGCACGACGAAGCGCAGGCGATCATCGCGCGCATCGACGCGCAGCGGGTCGTCACGCTGCCCGACGCGTTGTTCGGGCAACTGTCGAACGTGGTCAGCGGTGTCGGTTTCCTGTTGCTCGTCGACCGGCCCGCGCAGCCGCTGCCGGAGCGCGTCACGCACACGTCAGTCGTGCTCGACGGCGTGCAGGACGCCGGCAACGTCGGCTCGATCCTGCGCAGCGCGGCGGCCGCCGGCGTGCGGCACGTATTCTGTGCGCCGGGCACCGCCTATGCGTGGTCGTCGAAGGTGCTGCGTTCCGGCATGGGCGCGCATTTCCTGCTGTCGATCCATGAGGACGTTGACGCTGCCGCGCTCGCCCAACGCCTCGACGTGCCGGTCGCGCTGACCGATTCGCACGGTGCGCAGGCAGTCTACGACTGCGATCTGGCCGGCCCCGTCGCATGGGTGTTCGGCAACGAGGGTGCCGGCGTGTCGGCATTCTGGCGCGACGCCGCCACGCATCGCGTGACGATTCCGCAGCCGGGCGGGATGGAGTCGCTGAATGTTGCCGCCGCGGCAGCGGTGTGCCTGTTCGAGCAGGTGCGGCAGCAGCGGCGCGCATGACACGACGACGTGACGCATGGCGTTGTCCGCGCGTCGGGTCACCGAAAAGCAAAAAGCCCCGTTTCGAGCGGGGCTTTTTGTTTCCGGCGGCGGCCAGGTGGCCGCAAGCGCGCATGCGCTCAGTATGACTGCCGGTCGAGGCGGATTTCCTGCAGGATCGTCGTCGCGATTTCCTCGATCGACTTGTGCGTCGACGACAGCCACTTGATCCCCTCGCGGCGCATCATCGCTTCGGCCTCGTTGATCTCGTAGCGGCAGTTCTCGGGTGCCGCGTACTTGCTGCCCGGCCGGCGCTCGTTGCGAATCTCCGACAGGCGCTGCGGGTCGATCGACAGCCCGAACAGCTTGTCGCGATGCGGTGACAGCGCCGACGGCAGCTTGCCGCGCTCGAAGTCTTCCGGAATCAGCGGATAGTTGGCTGCCTTCACGCCGTACTGCATCGCGAGATACAGGCTCGTCGGCGTCTTGCCGCTGCGCGACACGCCGACCAGGATCACGTCGGCCTCCGACAGGTTGCGGTTCGACTGGCCGTCGTCGTGCGCGAGCGAGAAGTTGATCGCCTCGATCCGCGTCTTGTATTCCTCGGTATCGGCGTTCTGGTGGCCGCGGCCCATCGCGTGGCTCGACTTCAGCTCCAGTTCCTGCTCGAGCGGCTCGACGAAGCGCTGGAACATGTCCAGCACGAGCGCGTTCGAGCGCTTGACGATGTCGTTCGACTCGCTGTCGACGAGCGTCGTGAACACGATCGCACGGCGGCCGTCGTGCACCGCGGCTTCGTTGATCTTCTCGACGGTCGCGAAGGCCTTGTCGAGCGAGTCGACGAACGGCAAGCGCACGAGGCGGAATTTCTGGTCGAACTGGGAGAGGATCGAGTGCGCGAAGGTTTCGGCAGTGATCCCGGTGCCGTCGGAGACGATGAAAACGGTAGGCAGCATGAATCTGGGCGTCGAACGTGAAGGGCGGTTGCGCGGGCAGCTGGAGGTTCGCCTCCAGACGCAGTGAGAAGGTCGCGCCACATCCGGCAGCCGGCACGGTAGAATAGCGGCAACCTGTTGGATAAGCAATTGCGGGGGCAGGGTGCGAACGGCACCTCGGGCTTGCCGTGATCGATCTGAAACTCCCGGCAAGTTCGGCGATTTGTCTGAATGTATCGCCTTTCTGCCGGGATTTTTGCAAATCGGGTCGGAAGATTTTCCGCCGCTGCGATTGTTTCTCCAACAGGTTGCGCAAGACGCGCCGCGCCTTTTTGCAAGCGCCCGCGTCCGAGCCCACTTGCGCAATCGAGCATTTTTTTCACACTTAGGGGCTTGTATGACTAACGCAGCAAACGTCGCAAAGGACCAGGCGTATGTAATCCCGTTCGAGCAGTTGCGGATGACCGATGTGGAGATCGTGGGCGGCAAGAATGCGTCGCTCGGCGAGATGATCAGCCAGCTTTCCGAAGCAGGCGTTCGCGTACCCACTGGTTTCGCCACGACCGCGCTCGCATTCCGCGATTTCCTCAAGCACAACGATCTGACCGATCGCATCGCCAAGCGTCTCGAGTCGCTCGACATCGACGACGTGAAGGCGCTCGCCGAAGCCGGTGCCGAAATCCGCAAGTGGATCGTCGATGCGCCGATGCAGGCACGTCTCGAGCAGGAAATCCGTGAGCAGTTCGAAATCCTGACGAAGAGCTCGCCGGGCGAGCTGTCGTTCGCCGTGCGTTCGTCCGCCACCGCGGAAGACCTGCCCGACGCATCGTTCGCCGGCCAGCAGGAGTCGTACCTGAACGTCGTCGGCATCGACGACGTGCTCGACCGCATGAAGCACGTGTTCGCGTCGCTGTACAACGACCGCGCGATCTCGTATCGCGTGCACAAGGGCTTCACGCACGCGGAAGTCGCACTGTCGGCCGGCGTGCAGCGCATGGTTCGCTCGGACGTTGGCGCGGCCGGCGTGATGTTCACGATCGACACCGAATCGGGCTTCAAGGACGCCGTGTTCATCACGTCGAGCTATGGCCTGGGTGAAACCGTCGTGCAGGGCGCAGTGAACCCGGACGAGTTCTATGTGTTCAAGACGACGCTGGCACAGGACAAGTACCCGATCATCCGCCGCTCGATCGGCTCGAAGCTGATCAAGATGGAATTCACGCAGCCGGGCGAGCCGGGCCGCGTGAAGACGGTCGACGTGCCGCACGAGCAGCGCAACCGCTACTCGATCACCGACGAAGACGTGATCGAGCTGGCGAAGTACGCGGTCATCATCGAAAAGCACTACCAGCGTCCGATGGACATCGAGTGGGGCAAGGACGGCCGCGACGGCAAGATCTTCATCCTGCAGGCGCGTCCGGAAACGGTGAAGAGCCAGGCGACCGGCAAGGCCGAGCAGCGCTTCAAGCTGAAGGGCCAGTCGCAGGTGCTGGCGACGGGCCGCGCGATCGGCCAGAAGATCGGCGCAGGCCCCGTGCGCGTGATCCAGGATCCGTCGGAAATGGAACGCGTGCAGCCGGGCGACGTGCTGGTGGCGGACATGACCGACCCGAACTGGGAGCCGGTGATGAAGCGTGCGGCGGCGATCGTCACGAACCGTGGCGGCCGGACCTGCCACGCGGCGATCATCGCGCGTGAGCTCGGCGTGCCGGCAGTCGTCGGCTGCGGCGACGCGACCGACGTGCTGAAGGACGGTGCGCTCGTCACGGTGTCGTGCGCGGAAGGCGACGAAGGCAAGATCTACGACGGGCTGCTCGAGACGGAAGTCACGGAAGTGCAGCGCGGCGAACTGCCGGAAATCCCGGTCAAGATCATGATGAACGTCGGCAACCCGCAGCTCGCGTTCGACTTCTCGCAGTTGCCGAACGCCGGCGTGGGCCTCGCGCGTCTCGAGTTCATCATCAACAACAACATCGGTGTGCACCCGAAGGCGATCCTCGAGTACCCGAACATCGACCAGGATCTGAAGAAGGCCGTCGAGAGCGTCGCGCGCGGTCACGCGTCGCCGCGCCAGTTCTACGTCGACAAGCTGACGGAAGGCGTCGCGACGATCGCCGCGGCGTTCTATCCGAAGCCCGTGATCGTGCGTCTGTCCGACTTCAAGTCGAACGAGTACAAGAAGCTGATCGGCGGTTCGCGTTACGAGCCGGATGAGGAAAACCCGATGCTGGGCTTCCGCGGCGCGTCGCGCTACATCGCCGAAGACTTCGCGCAGGCGTTCGAGATGGAGTGCCGTGCACTGAAGCGCGTGCGCGACGAGATGGGCCTGACCAACGTCGAGATCATGGTGCCGTTCGTGCGGACCGTGAAGCAGGCGGCGCGCGTCGTCGGCCTGCTCGAGAAGTTCGGCCTGAAGCGCGGCGAGAACGGCCTGCGCCTCGTGATGATGTGTGAAGTCCCGACCAACGCGATCCTCGCCGAAGAGTTCCTCGAGCACTTCGACGGTTTCTCGATCGGTTCGAACGACCTCACGCAGCTCACGCTCGGCCTCGACCGCGACTCGGGCATGGAACTGCTGGCCGTCGACTTCGACGAACGCGACCCGGCCGTCAAGTTCCTGCTCAAGCGGGCGATCGATACCTGCCGCAAGATGGGCAAGTACGTTGGCATCTGCGGCCAGGGCCCGTCCGATCACCCGGACTTCGCGCAATGGCTGACCGACGAAGGCATCGTGTCGATCTCGCTGAACCCGGACACGATCATCGATACGTGGCAGGCACTCGCCAACCGGAAGTAACGGTCAATGCCCGTTCGGCGCAAGCGCGGGTCCGCCGTGCTTGTGTTGAAGGCAAAATGCAAGGTTCGTGTTATAAACACCCCGGTAAGCACCGGGGTGTTTTTGTTTGTCGGTACATAACGGAGCGACCTGGGTGTGCCGCTTGCGTGCGCTTGCGGCGGCGAAGAATATAGTGAACGTACGGGGCCGTTTTTCTGGAGACCACAATGATGTCGGGGCATCTGTTCTGGTGGGGCGCGGTGGGCGTGCTGGTCGTGGCCGAGTTGCTCTCGGGCACGTTCTACCTGCTGATGATTGCGCTCGGCTTTCTCGCGGGCGGATTGCTGCAACTGGCCGGTTTCGCGCCGCACGTGCAGTTCGGCGTGGCCGGCGCGGTCGCGATCATCGCAATGATCGTGCTGCGCCGCTCGGGGCTCGGGCGCAAGCAGAAGCGCGACACGTCGACGAATCCCGACGTCAATCTCGATATCGGCTCGACCGTCACGGTCGACGCGTGGCATGACGGCCGCGCGCGCGTTCAATATCGCGGCGCCGACTGGGACGTCGAACTCGCGCACGGCGAACGCGACGATGTGCACGTGTATCAGGTGCGCGCCGTGCGCGGCAACTGTCTCGTGGTCGTAGCGAAACCCGCGGGCTGATCGTCCGCTGATACAACAAGGAGGGAATATTTCATGGATTCGCTGATCATCTGGGTCGTCCTGCTCGTCATCGCCATCGTGATCGTGTCGAAGACGGTGAAGATCGTGCCGCAGCAGCATGCGTGGGTGCTCGAACGCTTCGGGCGCTATCACGCGACGCTGTCGCCCGGTCTCAATATCGTGCTGCCGTTCGTCGACCGGATCGCCTACCGGCACGTGCTGAAGGAGATTCCGCTCGACGTGCCGAGCCAGGTTTGCATCACGCGCGACAACACGCAACTGCAGGTCGACGGCGTGCTGTACTTCCAGGTGACCGATCCGATGAAGGCCTCTTACGGATCGAGCAACTTCGTGCTCGCGATCACGCAACTCGCGCAGACGACGCTCCGGTCGGTGGTCGGCAAGCTCGAACTCGACAAGACCTTCGAGGAACGCGACTTCATCAACCACAACATCGTGTCGGCGCTCGATCAGGCTGCCGCGAACTGGGGCGTGAAAGTGCTGCGTTACGAAATCAAGGACCTGACGCCGCCGAAGGAGATCCTCCACGCGATGCAGGCGCAGATCACCGCCGAGCGGGAAAAGCGCGCGCTGATCGCCGCATCGGAAGGCCGCAAGCAGGAGCAGATCAACCTCGCGTCGGGCGCACGCGAGGCGGCGATCCAGAAGTCCGAAGGCGAGCGGCAGGCCGCGATCAACCAGGCGCAGGGCGAGGCGGCCGCGATTCTCGCGGTGGCCGAGGCGAACGCGCAGGCCATCCAGAAGATCGCGAACGCGATCCAGTCGCAGGGCGGGATGGACGCCGTGAACCTGAAGGTTGCCGAGCAGTACGTCGGCGCATTCTCGAACCTCGCGAAACAGGGCAACACGCTGATCGTGCCGGCGAACCTGTCGGATCTCGGCACCGCAATCGCGTCGGCGCTGACGATCGTCAAGAACGCGGCGCCAGCCGCGGGCGGAAGGGGCTGAGCGCAGGCGCGGCTCGGTGAGCTGTCCGGCCGCTGCGTGCGGCCGACGTGCGGCGAATCGTCGCGCCATGGAATCGCGATCCTGCTCGCATGACGATGGGCGGCGCAGGGTTTCATCAGGGACCATGAGCGGCTGATCGATCGGCGCACATACGCATCACGGCTCACAAAAGCACACGGCCCGCTTCGAGCGGGCCGTGTCGTTTGCGATGCGGGACGTCGCGCGTCAGGCGCCGGCGCGCATGATGCGGGCCTTTTCGCGCTCCCAGTCGCGTTTCTTCTCGGTTTCGCGCTTGTCGTGCAGTTTCTTGCCTTTCGCGAGCGCGATGTCGCATTTCACGCGACCGCCCTTGTAGTGGAAGTTCAGCGGCACGAGCGTATAGCCGCGCTGCTCGACCTTGCCGATCAGTTTCTTGATTTCGTCACGGTGCAGCAGCAGCTTGCGCGTGCGGACCGGATCGGGCTTGATGTGCGTCGAGGCTTCGGGCAGCGGGCTGATGTGGGTGCCGATCAGGAAGATCTCGGCGTTCTTGACCACGACGTAGCCTTCCTTGATCTGGCCGCGCCCGGCGCGCAGCGCCTTGACTTCCCAGCCCTCAAGCACGAGCCCCGCCTCGTAGCGTTCCTCGATGTGATAATCGAAGTGCGCTTTCCTGTTGTCGATGATGCTCATGAAAGGATCGGGCCAACTCGTTTAAAATCACGATTTTAGCAAAGCGGGGCGGTAATCGCCCGGCTTGCGTTCTTACTTGAGCGATGCCGCGCGATTTATGGCAGATGTCCAGAAAACCGTATTGATCCGCCATTCGGCGGAACAGATGTTCGACCTCGTCACCGACGTGGCCGATTACCCCAATTTCCTGCCCTGGTGCGGCGGCGTCGAGATTCGCCGTCAGGACGACAGCGGGATGGAAGCGCGCATCGACATCAACTTCAAAGGCATCAAGCAGCATTTCGCGACGCGCAACACGCAGCAGCGCCCGACACGCATCGACATGGAGTTCGCGGACGGCCCGTTCCGGAAGTTCACGGGTTCGTGGCGCTTCATCCCGCTGCGCTCCGACGCATGCAAGATCGAATTTGCGCTGCACTACGAGTTCTCGAGCATCCTGCTCGAGAAGATCATCGGGCCGGTGTTCAGCCATATCGCGAACACGTTCGTCGATTCGTTCGTCAAGCGTGCTGACCAGCGCTACGGGAAGGGGTGACGCGATGCTGTCGATCGAAGTCTGTTACGCGCTGCCGGATCGCCAGACGCTGATTGCGGTGTCGCTGCCCGAAGGCGCGACCGCGCGCGCGGCGATCGACGCGAGCGGCGTGCTCGCGCTGCACCCGGAAATCAACCTCGCGCAGGCAAAAACCGGTGTGTTCGGCAAGCTCGCGCCGCTCGACGCGCCGCTCGCCGATCATGACCGGGTCGAGATCTACCGCCCGTTGATCGTCGATCCGAAGCTCGCGCGCCAGCGGCGCGTCGACAAGACCCGCCGCGAGGGCTCCATCGAGGGCCGCAAGTGGATGCACAAGGACGCGCGCTGACGCGTCGCGCCAGCATCGCTCCATTTCCTTCCGTCCCGATTCGTCAGACCAGGCGCGCACGCGCTCAGTGGGCCGTGATGTTCGCGTTCGCTGGCGCATGGCCGGGCGTGTCGCCGCTCGCGTGCGTGTCGCCGTGCCGGCGCACCGACCCGTAGACGCCCGCCAGCAGCAGCGCGAGCGCCGCGATCTCGAGCACGCGCGGCATCCGGTGGTCGTAGACGAATGCGTAGAGCATCGCGAATACGGTTTCGAACACGATCAGCTGGCCGGACAGCGTGAGCGGCAGCCGCTTCGATGCCGCGTTCCACAATCCATTGCCGAGCCACGACGCGCCGATCGCGAGCACGAGGTTCAGCAGCCAGAACAGTTGCCAGCGTGATCCCGGGACGGCCGCCTGGACCGTGCCGGCCGGCAGCGCGAGGATCGCGAGCCAGCAGAGGCCGCCGATCAGGCCCGTCACGACACCCCACAGCACCGACCACTCGTTGCCGCCGAAATGATGGTGGCGCTGCAGGTAGCGCGTGTTCGCGACCGCGTACCAGGTCCAGCTCGCGAGCGCGCCGGTTGCGCATGCGATGCCGGCGAGCTTCTGGCCAAGCGTCGTCGCATGCGCGGCTTCCGATGTGAAGAGGTCGACGTTGATGCAGACGATGCCGGCGATCACCAGCGCGAGCGGGGCGACGAGGCGCCGCAGCGGCATTGCGCCGTGGTCGCCGAGGCCGGCGAGCGTGACGGTCACGGGGAGCACGCCGACGATCAGCGAGCTGGGCGCGATGCCGATCAGGTGCACGGCGCCGGACAGCAGCATGTAGTACGCGACGTTGCCGATCAGCGCGAGCTTCGCGAGCGCGACGAGATCCTCGCGGGTCAGCCGCGCGAGCAGCGAACGGGCGGCCGGCAGTGCCGCGGCCAGCGACACGAGGCCGTACATCGCGTAGCGGCCCGCGCTGAGCAGCAGCGGCGAGAAGTCGGTCATCAGCCGCGGCACGAGAAAGACCATCCCCCACAACGCGCCCGCGAGGACGCCATACACCACACCGCGCTGCATCGACTGCTCCGAACGAATGACTGACGAGCGAGCATCTTAATGATGGCGGCGCGACAGCGTCTTGTTCGTTCCTGCACTCGGGAGCGGGCGCGGTTCAGGATCGGCTTCGAGGGCCATCGCGATGCGGTCCGGTGCTGACCGGGGATCGCGGCGGGCCGGGTGGCGCGTCGATGATCGGCGATCAGCGCTCGACCGGCTCGGATGCCGCCGCACTGTCGCCCTCCGCGCGTACTCGCGCAGGGCGGCGCACGGCGCGCAGCTTGCCGCTGTTGCCGCCGCCGCAGTAGAAGAGGTCGCGGCCGTCGGATTCCAGCCCCGACACGCCGACACCGGGCGGCATGTCGACCTGTTCGAGCACCTGCCCGGTGCGCGGATCGATCCGCCGCAGCTCGCTCTCGTCCCCTTCCCAGGTGCCGTGCCACAGCTCGCCGTCGACCCACGTCACGCCGGTGACGAAGCGGTTCGATTCGATCGTGCGCAGCACGGCGCCCGATTGCGGATCCACCTGATGAATCTTGCGTTCGCGATACTGGCCGACCCACAGCGTGCCTTCGGCCCACGCGAGTCCCGAATCCGCGCCGCCGCCGGGCGCGGGGATCGTCGCGAGCACGCGGCCCGAATCGGGATCGATCTTCTCGATGCGGTCCTCGACGATCTGGAACAGATAGCGCCCGTCGAACGCGGTGCCTGCGTGCGCGGCGACGGGTAGTGCGCGCACGGTCGTGCCGCGTTCCGGGTCGAGCGCGTTCAGCTTGTCGCCGGACGCGAACCACACGCGCTGGCCGTCGAACGTGACGCCGTGCACGCCGTCGACGCCCGGAAACGGGCCGTATTCGCGGAAGATGTCTGCGGTGGAGCGTTTCATGTCCGTCACCTCGTCGTTGGTGTGCCCATCCTAGTCGCCAGGCAGCGGTGCGGGGAGTAACAAGGTCGTCGCGAATCCGGGCAGCGGCGGCGTCATCCAGCGGCGCGCGCGACCGCGGCCGAGCGCCTGCACCTTGTCCGCTTCGGCGAGCGCGTCGAGCGCGCGCTGCACGGTGCGCTGGCTCGTGCCGAGCGCGAGCGCCAGCGCGGAGCTCGACCACGCCTCGCCGTCCGCGAGCAGCGCGAGCACGGCCGCGTGGCGATCGTCGACCGGACGCGCGAGAACGACAGTCTCGCGTGGGCCGAGCGGCTCGAGCGCGAAGCCGCGTGGCGTCGCGGTGACGTTCGCGAGTGGGCGCAGCATCGCGCGCAAGCGGCCGATCTCGACGCGCAGGCGTGCGCGATGCGATTCGTCCGCGTGTCTCGCGCGAAACGCCGCGGCGACGAGCGCGTTTCTCGACACGTCGCCGGGCCACGCTTCGCCCAGCGCGCGGGCGAGCACGAACAGCACGGGGCGGCGCGCGAGCGACACGGTCGTGCGTGCGTCTCGTACCGCGTGGCGGCATGCGTCGACGACCAGCGCGTTCGATTTCAGCAGCGCCTCGACCTCGTCGAGCAGCACGAGCCGCGACGCACCGCGCGCGATGAGTCGCGCGGCGGGTGTATCGAGCATGCGTGCGGCCGTCTCGACTTCGGCCGTCAGCGCGGCGATGCCGGCGTCCTGTGCGGCCGCCCGGGCACGGGCGAGTGCCGTGCGCGCGAAGTGCGGGCGGATGCGGCGCATCGCGATGCCGGCCGCGATCAGTTCGTGGGCTGCGCGCGATGCGGCCGGCAGTGGCGCGGGATCGAGCTTCGCGAGCTGCCGTTCGGCATCGTCGACGTGCCCGATCAGCAGCAGCCGGCGCACACCGAGATAGCGCGCGTGCGCGGCATTCGCGCGGTCGCCGTGTGCGTCGAGCGTCGCACAGGCGGCTTCGAGGGCGCGCGACGGCCAGCCGAGGTCGCGAGACGCCAGCGCGATTTCGGCTTCCGCGACGACGCAGCGCGCCCGCGCGACGGCTTCCTTCGTGCCGAACGCGCGCGCCGCGCCGCGCACGAGCGCCCGCGCACGCTCGAAATCGCCGAGCTGCGCCATCGCGATCCCGCGCAACGCGAGCGCCGGCGCGTCGTCGCGCAGTGCGACGCGGTTCAGCGCGCCGAGCGGGTCGCCCGCCGCGAGCGCCCGCGCTGCGGCCGTGATCAGCGAATCCATCCGAATCCCGACACAGTTGTCACTCCCTCCGGTCCGATGCCCGGCCCTAATCTAGCACCACGCACACGGCAGATGCGCCGTGCCCGGATATCCATTGAAAGGAGGAACCCGCAATGACGAACCATCTCACCGGAACGCGCGCCGAATGGCTGACTGCGCGCCGCGCGCTGCTCGATGCGGAAAAGGCGTTGACGCGGCAGGGCGACGAACTCGCGCAGCGGCGCCAGGCGCTGCCGTGGGTGCGCGTCGACAAGGTCTACCGGTTCGACACCGAGGACGGCCCGGCGACGCTCGACGACCTGTTCGGCGGCCGTTCGCAACTGCTCGTCTATCACTTCATGTTCGGCCCCGACTACAAGGCCGGCTGCCCGTCGTGCTCGGCGCTCGCCGACGGTTTCGACGGTTTTGCGGTCCACCTCGCGAACCACGACGTGACGCTCGCGGCGGTGTCGCGCGCGCCACTCGCGAAGCTGCTCGCGTATCGGCAGCGGATGGGCTGGCACTTTCCGTGGGCGTCATCGGACGGCGGCGAGTTCAATTTCGACTTCAACGTGTCGTTTACCGAAACGCAGCAACGTACCGGCGACGTCGAATACAACTATGTGCGGGCCGGTCACGCGATGGACATGGACCCGCCGCCGGCGGCCGTCGCCCAGTTCGCGGCGACCTGCGGCACCGACGTCGCCACGTACACACGTGACCGGCCGGGGATGAGCGCGTTCGTACGCGAGGATGGCGTCGTCTATCACACGTATTCGACATACGCACGCGGGCTCGACGGACTGTGGGGGATGTACCAGTGGCTCGATCGTGCGCCGCGCGGGCGCAACGAGACGGGCGTGTGGTGGCGCCGCCATGACGAGTACGTGCGCGGTTGAATGCGGGCCGGCGAGCCGCGGGAGCGGGCGATGAGCGACGCGACGAAACCGGCTGCGACCGGCGCTGCGGGCGGCGGCTGGCGGCCATACGGCGCCGCGCTCGTCGTGGTATTCGGCGCCGCCATCTGGGCGACGCTCGCGCAGCACGCATCGATGGACGCGATGGGCGGCATGCCGATGGCGGGCGGCTGGACGCTGTCGGCCGCATGGCTCAGGCCGTGCGGATGGCGGGCAGGGCGCGCGTTCGCCGCGTTCGCAGGCATGTGGGGCGCGATGACGACGACGATGATGCTGCCGGTACTGGCGCCGGTGCTCTGGCGATACCGGCAGAGCCTCGGCCCGTTGGGCGACGCGCGCGCGGCATGGTTGGTCGTGGTCGCGGGCGCCGGGTATTTCTCCGTGTGGATGGCGCTCGGTGCGATGGTGTTTCCTGGCGGCACCGCATTGGCGGCGGTCGCCGCGCGGCTGCCCGCGCTCGCCGCCGCGATGCCGTTCGCGGTCGGCGCGGTCGTGCTCGGCGCGGGCGTGCTGCAGTTGTCAGACTGTAAGGCGCGCCGGCTCGCTTGTTGCCGGCGTGCACCGGACGACGCTTGTGCGCGGCGGGCGGGAGCCGCGGCCGCGGTTGCGTGGCAGTACGGCGTGCGAGCCGCGCTACGTTGCGGCGCCTGCTGCGGGAACCTGATGGCCGTTGCGCTGGCAGCCGGCATGATGGATCCGCGCGTGATGGCCGTCGTGACCGTGGCGATCGCCGCCGAGCGGCTGGCGCCGAACGGCGAACGCGTCGCGCGGATCGTCGGCGGCGTCGCGATCGGCGCCGGTGCGGCGATGATTGCGTGCGCCGCGGCCGGGCTAGTCTAGCGGCGGTCAGCGGCGGTCGTGGCCGCCTGGATGCGCCGAGCGGGGCTGGCCGAGGCCCCGCCGGCAGGCTCGGCATCGCGTGGCCACGATGCGCGATCGGCCCGATTCCGGCCGGCTGCGCGAATGGGGCGATGCGGGGGTGAAACGAAAGGCGATCGAAAACGAACCGAACGGCGATCCGAACGATTCGGCCCCCGAACGCTTGGAAACGCCTAACCCGTTGTTCGTGTTGTGAAAATTCGCAGCGCTTCGCGTATAATTCGCTTTTGCGCCCATAGGATTTGCCATGCGTCTGATCCAAAAAGCACTCACTTTCGATGATGTGCTCCTCGTTCCCGCCTTTTCCGACGTTCTCCCGCGCGACACCAGCCTGAAGACCAAGCTGACCCGCAACATCTCCCTGAACATGCCGCTCGTGTCCGCCGCGATGGACACGGTCACCGAAGGTCGCCTCGCGATCGCGATGGCGCAGCAGGGTGGTGTGGGTATCATCCACAAGAACCTGACGCCGGCCGAGCAGGCTCGCGAGGTCGCGAAGGTCAAGCGTTTCGAATCCGGCGTCGTGCGCGACCCGATCACGGTCCCGCCGCAGATGAAGGTGCGCGACGTGATCGCGCTGTCGCGCCAGCATGGCATCTCGGGTTTCCCGGTCGTGGAAGGCCCGCAGCTCGTCGGCATCGTCACGAACCGCGACCTGCGTTTCGAAACGCGCCTCGACGAGCCGGTGAAGTCGATCATGACGCCGCGCGAGCGCCTCGTCACGGTCAAGGAAGGCACGCCGCTCGCCGAAGCGAAGGCGCTGATGCACAGCCACCGCCTCGAGCGCGTGCTGGTCGTCAACGACGCGTTCGAACTGCGCGGCCTGATGACCGTCAAGGACATCACGAAGCAGACCGAGCACCCGGACGCGTGCAAGGACGAACACGGCAAGCTGCGCGCTGGCGCGGCGGTCGGCGTCGGCCCGGACAACGAAGAGCGCGTCGAGCTGCTGGTGCAGGCCGGCGTCGACGTGATCGTCGTCGATACCGCGCACGGCCACAGCAAGGGCGTGCTCGAGCGCGTGCGCTGGGTCAAGCAGAACTTCCCGCACGTCGAGGTGATCGGCGGCAACATCGCGACGGCTGCCGCCGCGAAGGCGCTCGTCGAATACGGCGCGGACGCGGTCAAGGTCGGCATCGGCCCGGGCTCGATCTGCACGACGCGGATCGTCGCGGGCGTCGGCGTGCCGCAGATCAGCGCGATCGCGAACGTCGCGGAAGCGCTGAAGGGCTCCGGCGTGCCGTGCATCGCCGACGGCGGCGTGCGCTTCTCGGGCGACGTGTCGAAGGCCCTCGCGGCCGGCGCGAACGCGGTGATGATGGGCAGCATGTTCGCGGGCACCGAAGAGGCGCCGGGCGACGTGTTCCTGTACCAGGGCCGCCAGTACAAGTCGTATCGCGGCATGGGTTCGGTCGGTGCGATGAAGGACGGCGCGGCAGACCGCTACTTCCAGGACAACTCGGCGAACATCGACAAGCTCGTGCCGGAAGGCATCGAAGGCCGCGTCGCGTACAAGGGTTCGGTCAACGCGATCCTGTTCCAGCTGGTCGGCGGCGTGCGCGCCAGCATGGGCTACTGCGGCTGCCGCACGATCGACGACCTGCACGAGAAGGCCGAATTCGTCCAGATCACTGCGGCGGGCATGCGCGAGTCGCACGTGCACGACGTGCAGATCACGAAGGAAGCGCCGAACTACCACGTGGACTGATCGCCGATGAAACCGCTGCTGCGAGCCGTGCTGATCGTCGATGCCGTGCTGCTGCTGGCGTTCGGCGTGCTGTTCGTGCTGACGCCCTGGCAGGCGCTGTTCAACGCGCTGCAGCTGGCGAACATCCAGCCGGCGATGCTCGGCCAGGCGTTCGGCATCGCGCTGCTCGGCCTCGCGTGGCTCGCGTTCCATGCGGCGGTCAACGGCGATCTCACGGCGCCCGTCGCACGGGCGGTCGGCCACGTGAACTGGCTGATCGGCGTGCTGGCGGTGGTGTGGTCGTTCGGCACCGGCAACGGTCCGGCGCTCGCGGCCGCCGGCCGCGTGCTGTCGGCGATGGCCGGTGTCGCGCTGATCGTGCTCGGCGTCGGCGGCGTACGCCTCGCCTCGGCCGTGCGGCGGCGCGAGAAGGCGCAGGCGCTCGAGGGCCGGGACGTGAAGCGTCCGGTCGAACCGGCGCCGGTCTCCACACAGCAGCCGCGGGTCGAGCCGGCAGTCAGCCGTCCGGTGGCGCCGTCGGCACCGGCTGCGGCGACTTCATCGGCCGCATCCGACCGCGCGTCAGGCAGCGTCGCATTCGACGCGCGCCCGCCGTCGCAGGACTGACCGGCGATGCGTCGCGCGTGCCGCTTGCCGCCCGACGCCGCTGTCCATGCATTTGACGCAGCGCTTCATGCGCTGCTTTTCTTATTCTCTTCATCCTGTCCGCAGCCATGCACGACAAAATTCTGATTCTCGACTTCGGTTCGCAAGTCACCCAACTGATCGCGCGCCGCGTGCGCGAAGCGCACGTCTACTGCGAAATCCACCCGAACGACGTGTCCGACGACTTCGTCCGCGAGTTCGCGCCGAAGGCGGTGATCCTGTCGGGCAGCCACGCCAGCACGTACGAAGACCACCAGCTGCGCGCGCCGCAGGCCGTGTGGGATCTCGGCGTGCCGGTGCTCGGCATCTGCTACGGCATGCAGACGATGGCCGTGCAGCTCGGCGGCAAGGTCGAGTGGAGCGATCATCGCGAATTCGGCTACGCGGAAATGCGTGCGCACGGCCATACGCGCCTGCTCGACGGCATCGAGGATTTCACGATGGCCGAAGGCCACGGGATGCTGAAGGTCTGGATGAGCCACGGCGACAAGGTGGCCGAATTGCCGCCGGGCTTCGCGCTGATGGCGTCGACGCCGAGCTGCCCGATCGCCGGCATGGCCGACGAGGCGCGCGGCTACTACGCGGTGCAGTTCCATCCGGAAGTCACGCACACGGTGAAGGGCCGCGAGATCATCGAACGCTTCGTGCTGCAGATCGCCGGCGCGAAGCCCGACTGGATCATGAAGAACCACATCGACGAAGCCGTCGCGAAGATTCGCGAGCAGGTCGGTGACGAGGAAGTGATTCTCGGCCTGTCGGGCGGGGTGGATTCGAGCGTCGCGGCCGCGCTGATTCATCGCGCGATCGGCGATCAGCTCACCTGTGTGTTCGTCGACCACGGCCTGCTGCGCCTGAACGAAGGCAAGATGGTGCTCGACATGTTCGAGGGCCGCCTGCATGCGAAGGTCGTGCACGTGGACGCGTCCGAGCAGTTCCTCGGCCATCTGGCCGGCGTGACCGATCCGGAAGCGAAGCGCAAGATCATCGGCCGCGAGTTCGTCGAAGTGTTCCAGGCGGAAGCGAAGAAGCTGTCGAAGGCGAAGTGGCTCGCACAGGGCACGATCTATCCGGACGTGGTCGAGTCGGGCGGCACGAAGACGAAGAAGGCGACGACGATCAAGAGCCACCACAACGTCGGCGGCCTGCCCGAAACGCTCGGCCTGAAGCTGCTCGAGCCGCTGCGCGACCTGTTCAAGGACGAAGTGCGCGAACTGGGCGTCGCGCTCGGTCTGCCGCCGGAGATGGTGTACCGCCATCCGTTCCCGGGCCCGGGCCTCGGCGTGCGGATTCTCGGCGAAGTGAAGCGCGAATACGCGGACCTGCTGCGTCGCGCGGATGCGATCTTCATCGAGGAACTGCGCGGCACGACCGCCACCGCGCAGGACGCGGCAGCGGGCCTGTGCGGCGAGGCCGACGTCGGCAAGACCTGGTACGACCTGACGAGCCAGGCGTTCGCGGTGTTCCTGCCGGTGAAGTCGGTTGGCGTGATGGGCGACGGCCGCACGTACGATTACGTGACGTCGCTGCGCGCGGTGCAGACCACCGACTTCATGACCGCGCACTGGGCGCACCTGCCGTACGCGCTGCTCGGCCGCGCGTCGAACCGGATCATCAACGAGGTGCGCGGGATCAACCGCGTGGTGTACGACATCTCGGGCAAGCCGCCGGCGACGATCGAGTGGGAATGATTCGGCGCCGGGGCATGCCTCGGTAGCGGACCACGGCATCTGACGATGCGAACGCCCGGCAGGGATGACCTGCCGGGCGTTGTCGTTTGCGCGAACGGCGATCGTGACTGGATTGACGCTGGCGGCGCGTGTCTTCCTTGCCCTCTTGCCGCCCCGTGCACCGCTGCGCGAACGGCCGGACAGCGAGCGGATCAAGGCACCCGCGGTGCGCGGTGAATGGCTGGCCGCTGTGCCAGCACATCACGTGATGCGCTGCCCGCATCCGTCTCGTCTCTGCCAAGTTCCGCCAGATATGGCCACGGATAGATGCCGCGCGCGTGACCATCGCCGAACAGCAGGCGGATGCCGTACCCGGCCGGTTCCACGCCGTTCAGCGTCAGCTCGAGCGGCGCGTCGAATTGCCTGCCATCCAGCCGGATCTTCCGGCACGCGGCGCACGGACAATCGCTGCGCAAGCGCGCATAGCCGATATGCTGCGTGCTGCCGTCCGGCCAACACAGCGTCAACGCACGAGTCGCATGATCGAGACGAATCTCTGTTGGCGGCGTCATCGCGCATCTCCTCCAATCTGCGCGATGGCGATGCGCACGGCCTTGCGTACTTCGGGATCGCGATCCTCCAATGCCTCATGCAGCGCGGGCAGCGTCGCAGGATCGCGCAGTTCGCCGAGCGCGAGCGCCGCCTCCTTGCGCAGGTTGCTGATCGCATGCGACAGCAGCGCGGCGACGGCCGGCGCCGCGGCGGCGTCGCGCAATTGCCCGAGCGCGCGCACCGCGCGCAAGCGCACCTGCCAGTAATCGTCATCGAGCGCGGCGACGAGCGGCGCGCGTGCGACCGCGACACGCAGCTTGCCGAGCGTCGCGACCGCTTCCTCGCGTACCTGCCATTCGGCGTCGCGCAGCGCCGCAAGCAACGCGGTGACGACGGCCGTGTCGCCGGACGCCGCGAATCCGACCGCGCCGACCGCGATGCGCCGCACGTCCGCATGCGTGTCGGTCATGGCGATGCGTGCGAGCGGCGACAACGCATGCACGTCCTTGAGCCAGCCGAGCACGGCGGCGGCCTCGGCGCGCACGGCCGCCGCCGGCGCGTCGAGCGCGTGCAGCGCCGGCGTGAACGCGTCGGGGTCGCGCAGTTCGCGCAGCGCGCGCAGCGCGGCGCCGCGCACGAACGGCTCGGCGTGTTCGGCCCAGCGGCACAGCACGGCGCCGGACGCGACATCCTTCAGTTCGGACAGGCTGTGTGCCGCGGTCGCGCGCACGTCGTCGTCCGGATCGAGCAGCGCGTGACACAGCGTGTCGACGACGACGGGCTGCTCCCAGGCGGCGAGCACACGTGCCGCTTCGCCGCGCACGACGGCGGCCGGATCGTCGCGCAATGCCGCAACGAAGATCGACACGAGATCGGGATCCTCGAGATCGGCGAGTTCGAGCAGCGCGATGCGGCGCACGGATGCATCGGGTGCCGCAATACGTGCGACGAGCGCGGCATGGTCGGAGGCGTGCGCGCCATGCAGCGGGAAAGAAGGGGAGGAAGCGGTCATGGGCAAAATCAGGATCATTAACGAAGCGTGTGAGGCATGACGAACAGCGCGGTCGCACCGATCCGCGATTCGATGTCGAGTAGCAGCGTCTGCATCATTCGGCGCGTCTGTGCGTCGAGCACGCCGAACGATTCATCCGTCAGCAGGATGCGCGGCCGGAAGATCAGCACACCTGCGATCTCGACGCGCCGGCGGCCCGTCGGGTCAGCGCAGCAGGTACGGGATGTCGACCTTGACGGCGCCAGTCGGGCAGTCGCGTTCGCACGGCATGCAGTACCAGCATTCGTCGAACTGCATGTAGGCCTTGCCTTTGGTCACGTCGATGGCGAGCAGGTCGAGCGGGCACACGTCGACGCAGACGGTGCAGCCCTTGTCGGCGATGCAGCGGTCCTCGTCGATCGTCACGGGCGCGCTGCTGCGCAGGAAGATGTCGTGCGGGGTATGGGGCACGGTAAGGCTCCTCGGAGTCAGAGGGCGGCCGCGAGGGCGGCCGGTTCGCGGATGCGCAGGTGCGCGTAGGCGCTGCGTTCGTCGTCGGCAAGCGGCACGACGTAGGGCTCGACCGGCCGCTTCTCGCTGCGCATCGTGCCGTCGGCATCTTTGCGCAACCATGTGTGGCAGAACCATTCAGCGTCGTTGCGATGCGGAAAATCGACGCGATGGTGGTATAGCCCCCAGCGGCTCTCGGTACGGAACAGCGACGCACGCGCAGCCATTTCGGCGCAGTCGCGAATCGCGCGCACTTCGGCGGCGCGCATCAGTTCATGCGGATGGACCGCCTTGAGTTCTTCGATATCCTCAATAATGTCGTCAAAGCGTTGCAGTCCGATTTCCATCTTGCGCGTCACCTTCGGCGGTTGCAGGTAATCGTTCACCATGCGGCGCAGCTTGTATTCGACCTGCGCCGGCGCGAGGCCACGCTCGCGTGTGAGGGGCGCGAGCACGCGGGTGCGTTCGGCCGCGACCTGTTCGTCGTCCACCGGCGCGTGATCGCGGCCAGCCACGTAGTCGGCCGCGTTCTGCCCGGCGAACCAGCCGTAGGTGAACGCGCCGAGCATGTAGTTGTGCGGGACGGCCGCCATGTCGCCGGCCGCGTAGAGCCCGGCAACGGTCGTTTCCGCGCGGGCGTTCACGTATACGCCGGACGCGCTATGGCCGCTGCAGAAGCCGATCTCGGAGATGTGCATCTCGACCATCTGGCGCCGGTAGTCGGTGCCGCGCCCTGCGTGGAAGCGACCGCGGCTCGGCCGCTCGTTCGTGTGCAGGATCTGCTCGATGGTCTGGATCGTTTCCTCGGCGAGGTGGTCGAGCTTCAGGAACACCGGGCCGTTGCCGCCTTGCAGTTCCTGGTAGAACTCCCACATCATCTGGCCGCTCCAGTAGTCGCACTCGATGAAGCGTTCGCCCTTGCCGTTCGCGGTGAAACCGCCGAGCGGGCCCGTCACGTACGCGCACGCCGGGCCGTTGTAATCCTTGATCAGCGGATTGATCTGGAAGCATTCGAGGTTCGCGAGCGCCGCGCCGGCGTGGTACGCCATCGCGTAGCCGTCGCCCGCGTTGGTCGGGTTTTCGTACGTGCCCATCAGGTATCCGGATGCCGGCAGCCCGAGACGGCCGGCCGCGCCGCAGCACAGGATCACGGCCTTTGCGCGGATCACGTGGAAATCGGCCGTGCGGCAGTCGAAGCCGAGCACGCCGCTCGCGCGGCCGTGCGCGTCGGTCAGCACGCGCGTCGCGACGATCCGGTTCGTGATTGCGATGCGCGCACGCTTCAGCTGCCGGTACAGTACCTTCTTGATGTCGTGACCTTCCGGCATCGGCAGCACGTACGAACCCATGTGGTGGACCTTCTTCACCGCGTAGTCGCCGGTGCCGTCCTTTTCGAACTTCACGCCCCAGCGGTCGAGCTGCTCGATCGTCGCGAAGCTGTGCGTTGCGTATGCGTAGACGGCTTGCTGGTCGACGATCCCGTCATTGGCGATCGTGATTTCGCGCGTGTACTGCTCGGGCGTCGCGTGGCCGGGAATCACCGCGTTGTTCAGGCCGTCCATCCCCATCGAGATCGCGCCGCTGCGCTTCACGTTGGCCTTCTCCAGCAGTAGCACGCGCAGCGACGGGTCGCGCTCCTTCGCCTTGATCGCCGCCATCGGACCGGCCGTGCCGCCGCCGACCACGACGATGTCGTATTCGAGTACATGGGTGTTCATTGCGGGTTCCTTAAGGGTTGGGGCGTCTTCTGCCGGTCGATGCGCAGCCGGTACTGGAACGCGTCGCCGCGGAAGTACAGGTGTTCGTAGTCGATCGGCGCGCCGGACGCGTCGTGCGTCAGGCGCTCGATCCGCAGCACGGGGCTGCTTTCCTCGACGCGCAGGGCATCGACGATTTCATCGTCGGCGAGGATCGCGTCGATCGACACGTCGGCGTGGCCGAGCGGCACGCCGCAGTCGTTTTCGAGAATCAGGAAGATGTCGCGGGTTGCGAGATCGGCGCCCGCGAGCCGCTTGCCGAGGGCCTCGGGCACCCACGTCTGCTCGAGCGACACGGGCTCGCGGTTCAGCAGCCGCACGCGGTGGATCTCCACGAGCGGCGCGCCTTCCGGCACGTTCAGCTTCGCTGCGAGATGGCGGTCGGCCTTCACGGTGCGAAAGCTGCGCAACTGGTTGACGATTTCGTAGCCCATTGACGACATCGCCTCGGCGAAGCCCTGCAGCGACGTCACGTTCTGGAACGCCTTCGGCTTCGACACGAACGTGCCCTTGCCGTGCAGCCTGAACAGCAGGCCTTCCTTCTGCAGGTCGCCGAGCGCCTGGCGCACCGTGATGCGGCTCACGTCGAACATCGCGCAGAGTTCGTGCTCGGACGGCATCCTGCTGTGCGGCGCATAAGTGCCGTCGAGGATACGCGTGCGCAGCGTGTCCTTGATCTGCACGTAGAGCGGGGCCGCCGACAGCGGCACGACATTGGAGCGGGTCATCGGTCAACTTGTCATGACAAGAGGATTCGAGTGTAGTGGCCGCGCTCGCGCGCCCAAACCAACCATTTCTGATTTCAACTTTCCGATTCCGGAAAAGCGGGGCGGCTGCGCGATGGCCGGCAGCCTTGGGATGGCGGCGGGGCCGGTCGCGGGCGGCCTGATCGTCGATGCGCTGGGCAGCTACGGTTGGCTGTACCTCGGGTCGTTCGCGATCGGCATCGGCGCGTTTCTCGTCGCGATGATGTTCCGCCCGTTTCCGAAAGCTCTGTCGCAAGTGGTCACCGCATGATCCGGCAGTCGCGAAACGGCGATTCCGGCGGGACGGCGAACGCCGATCGACCCGGAAGAAAATAAAAAACAGGGCCGGACATCGCCCGCGCAAACAGAGCGAAATCGGCGTGAAATCGGCGCGGAGCCTGCTGCGGCGCAGCACAGCGGCAAGTCGTGGCGATCGGCGCCCATGCGCGCCGATTCGGCCCTTAAAAAACACAATATCGAGCATACCTTCGAAGGGCCTGTCATACGCACGTCACCCTGCTAGAATTCGGCTGCCGCATTTGTTCCGATTGACTGATGAGATTGCTTGACGCACTGGTCGAACAACGCATTGCCGCCGCTGCCGCGCGGGGCGAGTTCGACGATTTGCCGGGTACCGGCGCGCCGCAGGCGCTGGATGACGACCTGCTCGTACCCGAGGAGGTGCGGGTGGCCAACCGTATCCTGAAGAATGCGGGCTTCGTGCCGCCGGCCGTCGAGCAACTGCGCGCGCTGCGCAATCTGCAGGACGAACTGCAGGCGGTCAGCGATCGCGCCGCGCGCTGCCGGCTGCAGGCGAAGATCCTCGCCCTCGACATGGCGCTCGAATCGCTGCGCGGCGGTCCGATGGTGATGCCGCGCGATTATTGCCGGCGCATCGCGGAACGTCTGTGCGAGCGCGGGCTCGACGACGCGCCCGCCGAAGCGGGGCCGATGTGAGCGCCGACGCGCTGCACGACGCGGCAGCCGGGTCGGTTGCTGCTTCCGATTCTCCCGTTCCCGAAGCCACACCCGTGTCGGCGCGCGACCTGCATTTCATGCGGCTCGCGCAGGCCGCCGCCGAAGAGGCGCGCGCGGCCGGCGAAGTGCCGGTCGGCGCGGTGCTCGTGCGCGGCGATGAGGTGATCGCACGCGGCTTCAACCATCCGATCGGCGGGCACGATCCGTCGGCCCATGCGGAAATGGCCGCGCTGCGCATGGCCGCGCAGCATCTGCAGAATTACCGGATGCCCGGCTGCGAACTGTACGTGACGCTCGAGCCGTGCCTGATGTGCGCGGGCGCGATCATGCACGCACGCATCGCGCGAGTCGTCTACGGCGCCGCCGATCCGAAGACGGGCGCGTGCGGCAGCGTGATCGACGCGTTCGCGAATCCGCAACTCAACCACCATACCGACGTAACCGGTGGCGTGCTCGCCGACGAGTGCGGGGCCGCGCTGAAGTCGTTCTTCGCGGAGCGCCGTCGAGCGCTGCGCGAAGCACGGCTCGCACGCGACGCCGAATCCGGCGCGCCGTAACCCCCTGCCGCGCCGGTCGCCCGTCGTCGGGAGCGGGGCGGGCAGCACGGTTCCGTGAACCGGAGACGGTTCGGACCCTCTAAGCAGGTTTGACGACCTCGATACCTTTCGCCATGTCCCTCCAGCCCGCTGCGTCCTACACCATCCGCCTGCTGGCGCCGTCCGGCTATCCGCACGACCCCGATGCGATCAACCGCGCGCTCGAGCGCCTGAGCGGCTCGCAACATCGCATCGAGAACATCGAGGCGACGCAGCGCCGCTTCCAGCGCTTCGGCGGCACCGACGGCGAGCGGGCCGGCGACCTGAACCGCCTCGCGGATCCGGAGCGCGCGCTGCCGGACATCGCGCTCGCGGTGCGCGGCGGCTACGGCGCCGCACGCATCCTGCACGGGCTCGACTATCGCGGGCTCGAGCGCCGGCTGCGCGACCAGCCGATCGCGCTCGTCGGCCACAGCGACTTCACCGCGATCCAGCTCGCGCTGTACGCGAAGGCGCGCATCAAGTCTTTCGGCGGCCCGATGCTGTCGGCCGACTTCGGCGCGGAAACGACGAGCGACTTCACGATGCAGCACTTCTGGCAGACGCTGACGCAGCCGAGCACGACGATCATCGCCGAGGCGCCGCAGGTGCAGAACGTGAACGTGACGGGCACGCTGTGGGGCGGCAACCTGGCGATCCTCACCTCGCTCATCGGCACGCCGTACATGCCCGACATCGAGGGCGGCATCCTGTTCGTCGAGGATGTCAACGAACAGCCGTTCCGGATCGAGCGGATGATCTATCAACTGCATCTGTCAGGGCTGCTCGCGCGCCAGCAGGCGCTCGTGCTCGGCCAGTTCACCGGCGCGCGACCGTTCGAGTACGACAACGGCTACGACATGCAGGCGATGATCGACCAGGTGCGTGAGGTGGTCGGCATTCCGGTCGTCACCGGTCTGCAGTTCGGCCACGTGCCCGACCTGCTGACGCTGCCGTTCGGCGCGCAGGCGCAACTGGTCGCGAATGCGCACGGGTTCCGGCTCACGTTGTCGGACTATCCGCACCTCGGCTGACGCGGACGTGGTCGATGGAAAGGCGGGCTTCCCGCCTTTTTCTTTATGTAAGCGCGCAACTAACGGTCAATAATCGCGGCGAACGTCGACAGCATCGTCGCCGGTTTTTGCACCAAAATTGTCAACAAAATAACCCGAAGGGTATACGACAAGAACGGCCTCAGTCATGGCACCCAGGCCTGGTGTGCATGGATTTTGCGCACCCCGCACCGATTGAGGTCGCGCCCATGCACGCCGATTGTGCGAAATTCCGGAAAAGAATTGTTGACAATTTTTATGTCCATCCTAGGATGAGGACCATCACGCGATGCAGAACATGACCGATTCCGATACCCATCCGTCCGGCGCCGCCGGTCCCGAAGCGATCGCCGAGCGGATCCGCACGGCGATCCTCGAGCATCGGCTCGCGCCCGGCGCGAAGCTGACGGAGGCGCAGCTCTGCGACGTGTTCGGCGTGAAGCGCGGAACGATCCGGCAGGCGCTCTCGCAGCTCGCGGCCGACAAGCTGGTCGATCTCGAGCCGAACCGCGGTGCGTTCGTCGCGAGTCCGACACTGCAGGACGTGCACGAGGTGTTCGAGATGCGCAGGATCATCGAGCTGGCCGTCGTCGAGCGGCTCGCGACGGGGCCGGGGGCGAAGCGGCTCAAGGGCGTCGCCGCGCTGATCGACAAGGAACGCAAGGCGTTCGAGCGGCAAGACTTCGCGGCGTGGATCCGCCTGTCGGGCGAATTCCACACGGCGCTCGCGGCGCTGACGGGCAATGCGACGCTCTGCGAGTGCCTCGACGGGCTCGTCGCACGCTCGACGTTGATGTCGGCGCTGTACGAATCGCACGGGCGCAGCCCGTGCTCGTGCGACGACCATGACGAGATACTGACCGCGCTGGAAGCGGGCGATTCGAAGCGGGCGGTGACGCTGATGGCGCACCACCTGCAGCATGTCGAACTGAAGATGCTGGACCGGCCCGCGCAAGGGCAGGTCGATTTGCGCGAAGTGTTCGGCGGCGCCTGAGCGGCGACGCGAATCCGGCCGCGCGCCACACGACGAGAGCAATGCAGGCCGGCGGTTCGCGCCGCCGGCCGCCAGTCCGACTCCGGGCAACGATCCGGAGCGATATCGATGACGATGGAGCGGCTGTTCGGCCGCGTCAAGGAGAAGTCATGGCTCAGTTCAGTGTGGCGCACGACAGTGCGTATCCGGCGGAAGAAGGCGGCGAGGGCGGCGGCCCCGCGTTGCCGGACGGTTACAGTCAACGTTTGTACAACGAAGATTTGGCACCCCTTAAGAATCAGACGTGGGGCGCTTACAACATCTTCGCATTCTGGATGTCGGACGTGCACAGCGTTGGCGGCTACGTGTTCGCGGGCAGCCTCTTCGCGCTCGGGTTGACGAGCTGGCAGGTGCTGATCGCGCTGATCGTCGGCATCACGATCGTGAACCGGCTGTGCAACCTGATCGCGCGGCCGAGCCAGCAGATCGGCGTACCGTATCCGGTCGCGTGCCGCGCGACGTTCGGCGTGCTCGGCGCGAACGTGCCGGCCGTGATCCGCGGGCTGATCGCGATCGCGTGGTATGGCATCCAGACCTATCTCGCGTCCAGCGCGCTCGTGATCGTGGTGCTGAAGTTCTTTCCGCAATGGCTGCCGTACGCGGACGTCCATCGCTACGGCTTCCTTGGGCTGTCGGCGGTCGGCTGGGCCGGCTTCATGCTGCTGTGGGTGCTGCAGGCGCTCGTGTTCTGGAACGGGATGGAGACGATCAAGAAGTTCATCGACTTCGCGGGCCCGGCCGTCTACGTCGTGATGTTCATCCTGGCCGGCTACATGGTATGGCGCGCGGGATGGCGCAACATCGGCATCAACCTCGGCGGCGTGAAGTATCACGGCGCGGAAGTGATCCCGGTGATGATCACGGCCGTGTCGCTCGTCGTGTCGTACTTCTCCGGGCCGATGCTCAATTTCGGCGACTTCTCGCGCTACTGCCGCTCGTTCGGCGACGTGAAGCGCGGCAACTTCTGGGGACTGCCGGTCAACTTCCTCGCGTTCTCACTCGTCACCGTGATCACCACCGCCGCGACGCTTCCGGTGTTCGGTGAACTCATCACCGATCCCGTCGAGACGGTCGGCCGCATCGACCATCCGACCGCCGTGATCCTCGGCGCGCTGACCTTCACGATCGCGACGATCGGCATCAACATCGTCGCGAACTTCGTGTCGCCCGCGTTCGACTTCTCGAACGTCGCGCCGCGGCTGATCAGCTGGCGCGCGGGCGGGATGCTCGCGGCCGTCGCGTCGATCTTCATCACGCCGTGGAACCTGTTCAACAATCCGGCCGTGATCCACTACACGCTCGACGTGCTCGGCGCGTTCATCGGTCCGCTGTACGGCGTGCTGATTGCCGACTTTTACCTCGTCAAGCGCGGCCGGCTCGTGCGCGACGACCTGTACACGATGTCGGAGCGCGGCACCTACTGGTACACGGGTGGCGTGAACCGCCGCGCGCTCGCGGCGCTGCTGCCGGCCGCGGTGATCGCCGTCATCTGCGTGATGGTGCCGGGCTGGCAGGCCGCTGCGAACTTCTCATGGTTCATCGGCGCGGGGCTCGGCTTCGTGTTCTACCGGCTGCTCGTGAGCACGAAGGCCTGAGGAGCGCGCGATGAAGATCAAGCTGATCAATCCGAACACGACGCAGCGGATGACCGATGCGATGGGCCGCTGCGCGCGTGAAATCGCGGCGGCAGGCACCGAGATCGTCGCGGTGAGCCCGCCCATGGGGCCGCCGTCGATCGAAGGCTATTACGACGAGGCGCTCGCGACGCCCGGGCTTCTGGCCGAGATCGCGCAGGGCGAACGCGATGGCTGCGACGCGTACGTGATCGCGTGTTTCGGCGACCCTGGCCTGTATGCGGCGCGCGAACTCGCGCGCGGGCCGGTGATCGGGATCGCCGAGGCGGCAATGCATGCGGCGAGCGTGCTCGCGCCGGGCTTCTCGGTCGTCACGACCCTCGCGCGCACCTGCGGGATGGCGTGGCATCTCGCCGAGCGCTACGGGATGAAGCGGTTCTGCCGCAATGTGCGGGCGACCGACGTCGCGGTGCTCGAGCTCGACCGGCCCGGTTCGGCCGCGCGGCGGATCATCGTCGACGAATGCCGGCGCGCGCTCGACGAGGACGGCGCCGACGCGATCATCCTCGGCTGCGCCGGGATGGCCGAATTTGCGCACGAGATCGAGCAGCAGATCGGCGCGCCGGTCGTTGAGGGCGTCACGGCGGCCGTCAAGTGGGCCGAGGCGCTCGTCGCGCTGCGCCTCGCGACCGCGAAGCGCGGCGACTATGCGCGGCCGCTGCCGAAGCGCTACGACGGCGAATTCGCGCGTTTCAGCCCGCCGGAGGACGCGCCCGCGCCGGCCGCCGCCACGGCGCGAAGCGGGAGCGCCGCGTCGGAACCGGTCCCGAATTTGCCGCAACCGCACATACACGCCGTCTGACATGCACTATCTGCGCCGCTGTATGGGCGCGTATGAACGTTTTCGCTACACTGGGCCGTCATCGCATCGGCCCGTGCGGCCGGCCTCCGGCACCCGCGCGGTTCGATGCGAACCTATTACTTCAGCAAGCTTTCGCCGCACTTCGAACCCATGTCACTCGATCCCAACTATCCTCGCGACCTGATCGGCTACGGCCGCCATCCCGTGCAGGCGAACTGGCCCGGGCGTGCCCGCGTCGCCGTGCAATTCGTCCTGAACTACGAGGAGGGGGGCGAGAACTGCGTGCTGCACGGCGATCCGGGTTCCGAGCAGTTCCTGTCCGAAATCGTCGGCGCGGCCGCGTATCCGGACCGCCACATGAGCATGGAATCGATCTACGAATACGGTTCGCGTGCCGGCGTGTGGCGCATCCTGCGCGAATTCGAGAAGCGCGGGCTGCCGCTGACGGTGTTCGGCGTGGGCATGGCGATCGAGCGTCATCCGGAACTCGCGCGCGCATTCGTCGAGCTCGGCCACGAGATCGCGTGTCATGGCTGGCGCTGGATCCACTACCAGAGCATGTCGCCCGAGCTCGAGGCCGAGCACATGCGCCTCGGGATGGAAGCGATCGAGCGCGTGACGGGTGAGCGCCCGCTCGGCTGGTACACCGGCCGCGACAGCCCGAACACGCACCGTCTCGTCGCGGAATACGGCGGCTTCCTGTACGACTCCGACAACTACGGCGACGACCTGCCGTTCTGGATGGACGTCGAGGTGTCGGGCGGCACGAAGTTGCCGCAACTGATCGTGCCGTACACGCTCGACACGAACGACATGCGCTTCGCGACGCCGCAGGGCTTCAACACCGGCGACCACTTCTTCGACTACCTGCGCGACGCATTCGACGTGCTGTACGCGGAGGGCGACGAAGCGCCGAAGATGCTGTCGATCGGCATGCACTGCCGACTGCTCGGCCGGCCGGGACGTTTCCGCGGGCTGCAGCGTTTCCTGGATCACATCGAGAAGCACGATCGCGTATGGGTGACGCGCCGTGTCGATATCGCGCGTCATTGGCGTGAACATCATCCGTATCAGCCCAATCATCGAAACGAAGGGAAAGCATGAAGGCGATGCGTTACACGTTGGAGCAACTGAACACGATGGCGCCGAGCGCATTCGTCGCGGCGCTGTCGGGGATCTTCGAACATTCGCCGTGGGTGGCCGAGGTCGCCGCGGGCGAGCGGCCGTTCGCGAGCATCGACGCGCTGCACGAGACGATGTCGAACGCGGTGGAGACAAGCGGCGAAGCGCGCCAGCTCGCGCTGATCAATGCTCACCCGGAGTTGGCCGGCAAGGCCGCCGTGCGCGGCGAGCTGACGGCCGAGTCGACGCGCGAGCAGAGCGGCGCGGGTCTCGACCAGTGCACGCAGGAAGAGTTCGACAAGCTGCTGACGCTGAACCGCACGTATCGCGAGAAGTTCGGCTTCCCGTTCATCCTCGCGGTGCGCGGCTACGACCGGCACGGCATCATCGCGAACTTCGAGTCGCGCGTGAATCATTCGCGCGCCGAGGAACTGCGCGCGAGCCTCGACCAGATCTACCGGATCGCGCGCTTTCGCCTCGACGACCTGGTCGACGCCTGACACCTCACGACGGCCTGCTGCGTCGCGGCGGCCCGATCGCATCACTGAAACAAGGAAACATCATGGCTGTTCCGCTTCTCGATCCCGACGCCCCCGACTTCACGCGGCGCTACGTGAACCTCGCCGACCCGCGCCTCGGTGCGCAGGCGCTCGAGGCCAGCGACGACTTCTTCGCGCCCAAGGACCGGATGCTGAACCCCGAGCCGGCGGTGTTCATCCCCGGCAAGTACGACGACCACGGCAAGTGGATGGACGGCTGGGAGACTCGCCGCAAGCGCACGACGGGCTATGACTGGTGCATCGTCAAGCTCGCGCGGCCGGGCGTGATCAAGGGCTTCGACATCGACACGAGCCACTTCACCGGCAACTTCCCGCCGGCCGCGTCGATCGAGGCGGCATACGTGGCCGAGGGCGCCCCGACGCATGCGACGGAATGGGTCGAGATCGTGCCGTCGACGACGCTGCAGGGCAACAGCCATCACTATGTCGAAGCGAGCGACGCGCGTGCGTTCACGCACCTGCGCGTGAACATCTATCCGGACGGCGGCATCGCGCGCCTGCGCGTGTATGGCCAGCCGCAGCTCGACTGGGCCGGCGCGAGCGCGACCGAGCAGTTCGACCTCGCGGCGATGGAAAACGGCGGCTACGTGGTAGCTGCGAACAACCAGCATTTCGGCGTCGCATCGAACCTGCTGCTGCCGGGCCGCGGCGTGAACATGGGTGACGGCTGGGAAACCCGCCGCCGTCGCGAGCCGGGCAACGACTGGGCGATCATCGCGCTCGCGCAGCCGGGCGTGATCCGCAAGATCGAAGTCGATACCGCGTTCTTCAAGGGCAACTACCCGGACCGCTGCTCGATCCAGGCCGCGTACGTGTCGGGCGGCACCGACAGCTCGCTGATCACGCAGTCGATGTTCTGGCCGGTGCTGCTCGGCGAACAGAAGCTGCAGATGGACAAGCAGCATTACTTCGAGCACGAGATCGCATCGCTGGGCCCCGTGACCCACGTGCGCCTGAACATCATTCCGGACGGCGGTGTGTCGCGCCTGCGTCTGTGGGGGACGCTCGACAAATGAAGACACTCGCAATCGAACCGCTGACCAAGGACGCGTTCGCGCCGTTCGGCGATGTGATCGAAACGGAAGGCGCGAAGCAGATTCCGATCAACCTCGGCACGACGATCCGCTTTCACGATCTCGCGAAGGTCGACGTGACCGACGAAGACGGCCGCACGCTCATCAACCTGTTCCGCGGCCAGCCCCGCACGTTGCCGTTCGAGGTGAAGATGCTCGAGCGCCATCCGCTCGGCAGCCAGGCGTTCGTGCCGCTGAACGACCAGCCGTATCTCGTCGTCGTCGCGCCGGCGGCCGATCTCGATCCGTCGAAGATCCGCGCGTTCGTGACGAGCGGGTGGCAGGGCGTGAACTATGCGAAGGGCGTGTGGCATCACCCGCTGATCGCGCTCGGCGGCGTCAGCGACTTCATCGTCGTCGATCGCGGCGGCGATGGATTGAACCTGAACGAGCAGGACCTGCCGGAATCGCTGTGGCTCACTGAAGACGCACTGGATGCACTGACGGCCTGAGCAGCATTTCGCCAGTACCGTTTCATCGAAGAGACCCGCGCGACCTGCGCGGGTTTTTTTATGGTCTCGGCGCACGCATCACGGCATGACGCCGCCGCTACGTCGAAGACGTCGATCGCGTGCTATCGTGCCCGCATCGCCACCGCACGGCGCCCGGTTCCCGGGCCGTACCACGATGAACCAGCCTGAAAACGACCTCGCGATCCTGTTGCGCACGATGCAGCCGGAACTGCATCGCGGCGCGTTCGCTTTCGTCGCACTGCCGGCCGATGCCGACATATCGTTATCCGAAGCGATTGCGACGTTCCGTGAAACGGAAGGCATGACGGTTGTCGTCGACGAGGCTACGGCCGCACGTCGCGGCTGGCCCGTGCTGTTCCGCGCCGCGTGGATCACGCTGACGGTGCATTCGGACCTCGCGGCGGTCGGCCTGACGGCCGCGTTCGCGAGCGCCCTCGGCGCGGCAGGCATCAGCTGCAACGTGATGGCCGCTGCGTATCACGATCACATCTTCGTTCCGTTCGACGACGGCCCGCGCGCGCTCGATGCGCTCGTCGCGCTGCAGCGCGACGCGATGCGGGGCTAGCGGGGGACACGTTCCGGACGGGCAAAAAAAACGGGCCCGTTTCCGGGCCCGCGAACGGAGAGGATTGCGCCGGCAATCGACGGCCGGCGCACGGCGGCTTACTTGACCGCGCCACCCTCGAACCATGCGGCGAGCTTCACGCGCTCGTCGTCGGTCATGTGCGTGACGTTGCCGATCGGCATCGCCTTCAGGCGCACGGCCTGTTCGTAGATGCGTTGCGCGTTCTTCGACACTTCGTCCGGCGTGTCGAACATCACGCCGGCGGGCGCGCTGCCCATCAGCGTCGGCTTCGCCGAGTGGCACTCGACGCAGCGCTGCTGCAGGATCGGCATGATGTCGTTGATCACGATCTTCGGTGCGTTGGCCGCTTGCGCTTCCGGCGCGACCGGCTTCGGCATCGTCCACACCAGTGCGCCCGACAGCAGCGCGACACCGCCGATCGGCAGGTACCACAGCTGTTTGCCGCGGTGACGCATCACGAAGAACTGACGGATCAGCGCGCCGGCCAGCATGATCAGCACGAGCACGACCCAGTTGAACTTGTTCGTGTACGTCATCGCATAGTGGTTCGACAGCATCGCAAACACGACCGGCAGCGTGAAATACGTGTTGTGCACCGAACGCTGCTTGCCGCGCTTGCCGTAGATCGGGTTCGGTTCTTCGCCCTTGAGCATCTTGTCGACCATCTTGCGCTGGCCCGGGATGATCACGAAGAACACGTTCGCCGACATGATCGTCGCGAGCATCGCGCCGACGATCAGGTACGCCGCACGGCCCGAGAAGATGTGGCACGCGAGGTACGCGGCGGCGACGACATAGACGCCGACGCAGATGCCCAGCACGCGATCGTTGGTGCCGAGGATTCGGCACAGCGAGTCGTAGACGATCCAACCGGCCGCGAGGAAGCCGAGGGCGGATGCGACGGCGACCACCGGGCCCATGTCGAGCACGCTCTTGTCGATCAGGTACGTGTTCGGTGCGAGCAGGTACAGCACGAAGAACAGCGAGAAGCCCGACAGCCAGGTCGTGTACGACGGCCACTTCGACCAGTGCAGGTCATCCGGCATTTCCGGCGGGGCGACCGTGTACTTCTGCATGTTGTAGAAACCACCACCGTGGACGTGCCACAGTTCGCCGAACACGCCGCGCTTGCGCTGGTTCGCGTCGGTCGGCGGTTTCAGGCTGTTGTCGAGCGCGACGAAATAGAAGGACTCGCCGATCCACGCAATGGCGACGATGACGTGCAGCCATCGCAGCGCGAGGTTCAGCCAGTCGGTGATGAAGCCTTCCATGAAACTCCTCCAGACTCAGATCGTTGTCTTTGATGCGGGCGCCGATGCGTCGGGCGCCGGTGCGTCGGGCGCCGATGCGCTGTCAGCTGCCGCGATAGGTGCTGTACGACCACGGCGACACGAGCAGCGGCACGTGGTAGTGCGATGCGGTGTCGGCGATGCCGAAGCGCAGGACGACGCGGTCGACGAAGCGGGGTTCGGGCACCTTCACGCCGAGCGACGCGAAGTAGTCGCCAGCATGGAACACGAGTTCGTATTCGCCGGCGGCGAGCGCGGCACCTTCGAGCAGGGGTTCGTCGCAGCGGCCGTCGCTATTGGTCAGCACGGTCTTGATTGCGCGGCGCGATTCGCCGTCCAGCGCGTAGAGGTCCACCTTGATGGCAGCGCCGGGGCGACCGTGTGCCGTATCGAGTACGTGGGTAGTGAGCTTTCCCATTCGCAATTGTCCTTGTGTGAGTGCGATGTTCGGCGGCGACTCGATCCATTGACTGTGCGGCGGATCGAGGCTCCACGTCACGTGGCTACATACCCGTCGGCGAGATTGAAGCGAGCGCCGTGCAGGCATTGTAAAAAGGTTCCCCGCGCAAATACGGGCGCGATATCAAAGATAATGCGCCGCGCATGAGCGGCTGTCGACGGCACGCCGGATACGGCTTCCGGCGGCCGTTTCGGGCGCTTGGCCGAGCGTTGCGCGGCGTACCATATCGAATCCGTGAAACGCGGTATTCGGGATCCCGCATTGTGTGCGGCGCGCGCTTGGGCGATCCTCCCGCCGTGCGCGTCGGCCTGTGGCCCGCGCGTACCCCGAAGACGGCGAGCACGCCGGGTAACCGGGCCAGGGCGTTCGAACGGACGCAGGCACCGGAGCGTGCCGCGATTGAGCGTTCGAACGGCTGTGTGATCGTCCCCAGGGTCCGCCCCGGGGGCAGAACGACGCGGAGAACGCATGAACCTCGAGCAGCACGCCGGCGCACGCGCGCCGAACTCTTCCTCATCCCGCCCGAAAACCTTGCTGGTCAAGCACGCCGACGTGCTCGTGACCATGGACGACACGCGCCGCGAGCTGCGCGACGCGGGGCTCTATATCGAAGACAACCGGATCGTCGCGGTCGGCCCGAGCGCCGAGTTGCCCGAGACCGCGGACGAAGTGCTCGACCTGCGCGGCCACCTCGTGATCCCGGGGCTCGTGAACACGCATCACCACATGTACCAGAGCCTCACACGCGCGGTGCCGGCCGCGCAGAACGCCGAACTGTTCGGCTGGCTGACGAACCTGTACCGGATCTGGGCGCACCTGACGCCCGAGATGATCGAGGTGTCGACGCTGACCGCGATGGCCGAGCTGCTGCAGTCGGGCTGTACGACGTCGAGCGACCATCTGTACATCTATCCGAACGGCAGCCGGCTCGACGACAGCATCGGCGCCGCGCAGCGAATCGGCATGCGCTTTCATGCGAGCCGCGGCGCGATGAGCGTCGGCCAGCGCGATGGCGGCCTGCCGCCCGATTCGGTCGTCGAGCGCGAGCCCGACATCCTGCGCGACGCGCAGCGCCTGATCGAGACCTATCACGACGAAGGCCGCTACGCGATGCTGCGGGTGGTGGTCGCGCCGTGCTCGCCGTTCTCGGTGAGCCGCGGCCTGATGCGCGACGCGGCCGTGCTGGCGCGCGACTACGGCGTGTCGCTGCACACGCACCTGGCCGAGAACGTCAACGACATCGCGTACAGCCGCGAGAAGTTCGGGATGACGCCCGCCGAATACGCGGAAGATCTCGGCTGGGTCGGCCACGACGTATGGCACGCGCACTGCGTGCAGCTCGACGATGCGGGCATCGGCCTGTTCGCGCGCACCGGCACCGGCGTCGCGCACTGCCCATGTTCGAACATGCGGCTCGCGTCGGGCATCGCGCCCGTGAAGAAGATGCGTCTCGCGGGTGTGCCGGTCGGGCTCGGCGTCGACGGTTCCGCGTCGAACGACGGCGCGCAGATGGTTGCGGAAGTGCGGCAGGCGCTGCTGCTGCAGCGGGTCGGTTTCGGGCCCGACGCGATGACCGCGCGCGAGGCGCTCGAGATCGCGACGCTGGGCGGTGCGAAGGTGCTGAACCGTGACGACATCGGCGCGTTGAAGCCCGGCATGGCCGCGGACTTCGCCGCGTTCGACCTGCGCCAGCCGCTGTTCGCGGGCGCGCTGCACGATCCGGTCGCGGCGCTCGTGTTCTGCGCGCCGTCGCAGACGGCGTACACGGTGGTGAACGGGAAGGTGGTGGTGCGGGAAGGGCGGCTTGCGACGCTCGACCTGCCGCCGGTCATCGAGCGTCACAACGCGCTGGCGCAAGCACTCGTGGAGGCGTCGCGCTGACGCATCGACGTGAAGGTCGCGCTGCGGATCGGGCGCGTGGCCGCGGCCGTGGCCGCCCCGGCCACGATCGCACGGGGCCGCACCGCGACGGCATGGCCGCCGCGCGCGCCGTGCGCGATTACGTCTCGATCAGCGTGCGGGTTGCTTCGGCGACGAGGCTGCGCAGCCAGCGCACTTCGTCGGAGTAGTGGCAGCGTTCGTGCCACAGCTGGTAGTACTGCATCGGCGGGAAGTCGAGCGGCGCCGGCACGACCGACAGCGGCAGGAACTTCGCGTAGTGATCGGCGAACAGGCGCGTCGTCGTGAAGATCAGGTCGGACTTCACCAGCACGTACGGTGCGAGGTTGAAGTACGGCAGCGTGACGACCACGTGACGCTTGAGCCGTTCGCGCGCGAGATGTACGTCGATCGCGCCGCGCTGGCCGACCGAGTACGGCGTCGGCGCGAGATGCGGCGCGTTCAGGTACTGGTCGAGCGTGAGTCCGCCGCGCTTCGCGAACGGATGCGTGTTGCTCATCAGGCAGACGATTTCGTCGACGAACAGGTTCGACAGGTGCAGCTGCTCGGGCGGCTCGGGCCAGTTGCCGACGACGATGTCGAGCTTGCCGTCTTCCAGCGCGAGCTCGTAGTCGAACGCGGGGCCGAGCGAGTGGAACTCGAGCGTCGCGTTCGGCGCCGCCTGGCGGAAGCGTTCGACGACGGTCGGCACGAACAGCACGTTCAGGTAGTCGGGGCAGCCGATCCGGTAGCAGCGGATCGACGTGGCCGGGTCGAAATTGTGCTGCTGGAACTTGATGCGCTCGATTTCGCGCAGTGCGTTCTGCACCGGCTCGAGCAGGCGCAATCCATATTCGGTCGGGACCATGCCGGACTTGCCGCGCACGAGCAGCGGGTCGCCTGTGATGTCGCGCAGGCGCCGCAGTGCGGCGCTGATCGCCGGTTGCGATTGGTTCAGTTTGACGGCCGCGCGCGTGACGCTGCGCTCCATCAACAAGGTGTGCAAGACGCGCAAGAGGTACGTGTCGATCGCCTCGCGTTGCTGACTCATGATTTCTCCGGTTTATATGTCTGGGCTGATCGAGAGGTGAGGTGGGTATATGGTTTTTAATATGAACGAAAGTCAGCGTCAAGAGATGGATACCCGCAGACGCGCGCCGGCCGGGCCTCGCGAAGGGGGCCGAACGGGGCGTGATGCGGGTGGGCGCGGCGCCGCGCGGATGCGCATTGCACGCATCCGGTGGCCAGGGCACCGCGCGTGACGCGCGTACGTCAGTCGTCGATACGCATGCCGACTTTCAGCGTGACCTGCCAGTGGATGACCTGGTCGCCTTCGATGTGGCCGCGCGTTTCGGTGACCTGGAACCAGTGCAGGTTGTGCAGCGTCTTGCCGGCTTTCGAGATCGCGTTGCGGATGGCGTCGTCGCACGATTGCCGCGACGAACCGGTCAGTTCAATCAGCTTGTAGACGTGGTCGCTCATGATGCGCTCCCTGGGATGTCGGTGTGTGCGGCCGCGCAAGCGGCGGGCCCGAGGCGGCACCGCGCGTGTCCGGCTTCTTGAGTGATAGGTATGATGGGCGGCAAGTGCAACCCCAATTGGAGACGAGGAACATCGTGGAAGTCGGATTTTGCGGACCGGGATTGATGGGCGCGCCGATGATTCGGCATTTGCTGGCGGCGGGCCATCGGGTCAGCGTATGGAACCGGACGCGCGCCAAGGCCGAGGCGCTCGAAAAGGACGGTGCCCAAGTGGTCGACACGCCGCGCGAGCTGGCCGAGCGCGTCGATACGGTGTTCGTGTGCGTGCTCGACGGCCGTGCGGTCGGCGACGTCGCGTTCGGCGAGCACGGGCTCCTCGCCGGCGATGCGAATGCGCGCCGCCTGAAGCGCATCGTCGATCATTCGAGCATTCCGCCTGCCGCGACGCGCGACTACGCGGCGCGCGCGGCCGCGCTCGGCGTCGGCTGGATCGACGCGCCGGTATCGGGCGGCGTGCCCGGCGCGCAGGCCGGCACGCTGGCGGTGATGGCGGGCGGCGGCGCGATCGACCTCGACGCGGTGCGGCCGCTGATCGACACCTACGCGTCGCGCATCACGCACATGGGCGACGCGGGCGCGGGCCAGACCGCGAAACTCTGCAACCAGGCGATCGTCACCGCGACGGTGACCGCGATCGCGGAAGCGGTCGGCCTCGCACAGGCGAGCGGCATCGACGCCGCGCGTCTGTCCGACGCACTGGCGGGCGGGTGGGCCGATTCGGTGCTGCTGCAGACCTTCGTGCCGCGCATGACGTCAGGCGGCCATCCGCCGATCGGCGCGCTGAGTACGTTCCAGAAGGACGTCGACGCGATCGCCGACGCCGCGCGCGACACCGGCGCGGTGATGCCCGTATCGGCCACGGTGCAGCAGGTGCTCCGGCTGGGCGCCGCGCAGGGGCTCGCCGGTGCCGATTTCGCCGCGTTCATCGACATCGTCCGGCCCGGCAACGGGCGCGCGACGGCGCAGTGATCGCGCCGCGACAGTGAAGCGGGAAGCCTGAATGGCCGATGGGCCGCCCGGAGGCGGCCCATCGAGTCGGTGTCGGTTCAGCCGAGGGAGCGCGGTGTCGTGTCGCCGGCGTTCTGTCGTCCGAGGCCGCCGCGCAGGCTCGCCTTCGTGCCTGCACCAAATTCGGGCAGGATGCGCGCGCGGGCGCGGCTCGCGAACACGAGGAAGCCGAAACCGTTCGCCTCGTACCAGTACCCGCCGTTCTCGAGGCCGTCGAGCGGTTGTTCGAGTGCGTTGGCGATCGATTCGATGCAGCGCTTGCGCAGTTCGGCGATGGCCGGATAAGGCGGCTGAGCGCCGCGCACGCTGCACAGGAGCACGTCGAGGCCGGGCAGCACATGCGCATACAGGACGGGTTCGTCCTGCGCACGGGCGCGGGCAATCTTGGTGTCGAGCTGCGCAAACGGTTTCGAGTGGCGCAATACCGCGAGGAACGACTCCTGGCCGTCCTGTTGCGCACGTCGACGTTTTTTCGGGAAGGACATAAACACTCGCCTCAAAAACAATTGCAAGAAATGCGGCACTTTCATGCGACCCACTCCCGGCTATGTACGCCGCATGTCGATCCTTTATAGCACACGAAAATGCTGCACTCGTGCGGTACGACGATCAATGTCTCCCGTCGACCCGCTTGCCACGATGATCGACACAGCCAGCGTCTTGGCGCCCGTACTGTCGTTTAGTCTCCATCATAGACCTGCTTTTCCCGCGCGTGCATTCGCGCGTCACAAAAAAGTGAGATGGGCCACGCGCGGCGCGTGCCCATGAAAAAGGCCCGCACTTGGCGGGCCCGGCGGATGCTACGTGGCGCGGTGCTCAGCGTTGCTTGAGCGAATCGCGGATCTCGCGCAGCAGCACGGTGTCTTCCGGCGTCGCGGCCGGCGCGGCTGCTTCCGGCTTGCGCAGCTTGTTGATGAATTTCACCATCAGGAAAATGATGAATGCGAGGATCACGAAATTGATCGCCACGGTGATGAACGAGCCGTAGCCGAATGCGGCGACGCCCGCAGCCTGCAGGTCCTTGAACGAATCGGGATTACCCTTGAACGACGGAGGGATGGTGCCGAGCAGAACGAACTTGTTCGAGAAATCCAGACCGCCCGTCAGCACGCCGATGACCGGCATGATGAGGTCTTTCACGACCGAGTCGACGATCTTCGAGAATGCGCCACCGATGATCACGCCGACGGCGAGATCCATCACATTGCCTTTGACGGCGAACTCCTTGAATTCCTTGATTATGCTCATGAGCGGCTTTCTCCTGGTTGGGCGAGGGGAGGCGTGCCGCGACGCGCAGGGCTGCGAAGCGTCTGGCGGGTCGGAGGGGATCGGAGGCACGCCGATGGCCGCATGATAGCGAACGTGCCCCATTGCCGGTAGCCCATCTTGAAATGATTAACAAATCACGGACGGTACCGGTGCGAGCGGAAATGAAAGGAAGCGCGGTGTGAGGGGGCGGGCGCGGCGCGATGCGTCGACGCCCGCGTGTGCACGGCTCAGGTGTTGTCGTCGGTCCAGCCGTCGTCGTTGCTGCCGAGATCGACGTTGCCTCCGCCGTTGCCGTCGCTCCAGTTAGAGTTGTCGCCGCGGCCGAGGTCGAAGCCCGGATCGTTTGTCTCCTGGCGCCGGCGCTGGTCGTCGACGATCACGTCGCGTTCGACCACGCGTTCGCGGCCGCCGGACATCGCCTCGCCGAGCAGCACGCCCGTCAGCAGCCCGCCCATTCCACTGCCGAAGCCACCGCCTTGCTGGACCACGACGGGCGGCTGCTGTTGCGGATACGGCTGCTGCGGGTACGGTTGCTGCGGATAGGGCTGGCCTTGCATGCCGGTCACGCGATCGGCTTCCTGCGCATACACGGAGCCGCTGCCGTTCGCGGGCGCCGCGGGTTGCGCGCTCGGATCGGGGCGGCCTTCGACGCGCGCCTTCACGCTCGCATGTCGCTGTTCGAGTTCGTCGATGCGATACGGCGGCACCGGGTTCTTGCCGTTCGACAGCGCCTCGACGAGCGTGCGTGCATCGGTCTCGATGCCTTCGAGTTCGCCGGTGAGTGCGGCGGCGCCCGGCGCCGTCGACAGCTTCGCGTCGAGTTTCAGCGGACGGATGTCGTTCAGCACGTCGGTCGCGCGTTTCAACTGCGTGCGGCGTTCGTCGTCGGCGCGGCTGTTATCGGCGGAGCGTGCGCGCCGCAACGTCCAGCGCAGCACCAGCGCGATGATCGCGACGATCAGCCCGAGGCCGATCCACATGCCGGTCGACGGACCGTGTTTCGCGACCGGCGCGGCGGGGGCGAGCGATGACTGCAACGAACCGGCCTGGGTGGCCGACGGTGCGTTGTCGCTTGCGCGCGCGGCGTCCGCGCGAATGCGCGATTCGGTCTGCGCGAAACGCGACGCATCGGTGAAGCGCAGTTGCGGATCGAGCGACTTCGCCCGCTGCAGCTGCGCGAGCGCGTCGGACGCGCGGCCTTCGCGGTCCAGCACCTGTGCGTACAGGTAGCGCGCATGCGCGTTGTTCGGATGGGCGTCGATGACTTGCGACAGCTGCGTGTCGGCTTGCTGCCAGTTGCGCTGCGCGATCGATTGCTCGACCTGCTGCAGCGACGGGACCGCAAACGCGGCGGACGACAGCAGCATCAGCGAGAGGCCGAGAGCGGCGAGAGATTTCTTCATGGTCGAACCGGGCGCGAGCGCCCGTCTCCTGACGATCGGTGCGCGCCGCGGGCCCGGCGGGCCGAGGCGCGGTTGCCGTTACTGCGCGGGCGTGTCGAGCTGCTTCTTCAGCGCGGCGAGGCGGTCCTCGACCGACGGGCCCTTGTTCAGCGCGGCGAGCTTGTCGTCGAGCGCCTTGCCGCTCGACGTGTCGGCCGAATTCAGGCGGGCGTCCGAGCGCGCGTTCTGCAGCGCGACCTTGTCCTCGAGCTTCTGGAAATCCTCGGACAGGTTCTTGCCGCCGATGCCGCCCAGCGCGCTGGCCGCGACGTCCTTCGCCTGTGCGATTTCCTGCTTGGCCTGCAGGATGTTCGAGCGTGCGTTCAGGTCGTTGCGGCGCTGACGCATGTCGGCGATCTGCCCCTTCAGCTTGTCGACCGACGGCTCGAGCGTCGTCAGTTCGGCCGCCAGCGCATCGCGCTCGGCTTCCGCGTTCGACTGCGCGGCGAGCGCCTCGCGTGCGAGCGCTTCGTCGCCGGCCTGCAGCGCGCGCTTCGCGCCGTCTTCGTACTTCTTCACCTTGTCGTCGGCCGCATCGCGCTTGCTGCGCTGGGTCGCGACTTGTGCCTCGATCTCGATCAGCGAATTCTCGGCACGGCCGATGCTGTCGTCGAGCTCCCGCACGATCTGCCGTGCGTCGCGCGACGGATCCTGTACCGAGTCGGCCGCATCGTTCAGCAGGCCTTTGATCGTGCGCGAAATAGAGTCGAAAAGCGACATGAAATCCTCCGTGGTTGAAAGATGCCGCGTTAGCGGCAATGCCCGTCGCGAATCGGTTCCGACCCGCGTGAGCTGGCGGATATTACACCGCCGGCCCCTTAAATACGGCTTAAGTGCCGGAGTTCAAGCGCCATGCGTGTGCGGATTCCAACCTTTCGCACCTGAAAGAAACGCCGCGGCACGCACCGGGTTGCGAGTCCATGATAGGCGGAGCATGGCGCCAATACGTTCCGCAATTCACGCTTGTGCGGGAATTTTTACAAAAAATCGCGAAGCCGATCGGTCGATTTCATTAAAATGCGCTGTCACGTCGCGGGAACGGATCGCCGCGCGGCGGGGTCTGTCGACGTGACAGTTGCCACGATGCACCCACTCTGATTCATCCGCTTGCATTTTCCGCATGCGTCCGAGGGCGCCACGCCGCCCGCCATTCCGACATGCCAATTATCAAACGACCGTCTTCTCCTTCCGACCGAAAAGAGCCTCACTACACGTTGCGCCGTTCGCCGTCGGGGGCCTATTACCCCGATGATGACGACCGCGGCGACGACCGGCGCGCGCAGCGCCGCGGAGGCGGGGGCAGCGATCGCCGTTCGTTCGGCTCGCGCGTCGCGCTGTGGTTCGTCGGCCTGTTCGCGACGCTCGCGATCGTCGGTGCGCTGATCGTCGGCTACGCACTCGTCGTGATGGCGCCGCAACTGCCGTCGCTCGATGCGCTGACCAACTACCAGCCGAAGGTGCCGCTGCGCGTGTTCACCGCCGATCACGTGCTGATCGGCGAGTTCGGCGAGGAGCGCCGCAGCCTCGTGCGCTTCCAGGACATTCCCGACGTGATGAAGAAGGCGGTGCTCGCGATCGAGGACTACCGCTTCTACGAACACGGCGGCGTGGACTTCCTCGGCATCCTGCGCGCGGGCGTCGCCGACCTGATGCACGGCGGCGCGCGCCAGGGCGCGAGCACGATCACGATGCAGGTCGCGCGCAACTTCTTCCTGTCGAGCGAGAAGACGTATACGCGCAAGATCTACGAGATGCTGCTCGCGTACAAGATCGAAAAGGCCCTGACGAAGGACCAGATCCTCGAGCTGTACATGAACCAGATCTACCTGGGCCAGCGCTCGTACGGTTTCGCGGCCGCCGCGCGCGTGTATTTCGGCAAGGATCTGAAGGACATCACGCTCGCGGAAGCGGCAATGCTCGCGGGGCTGCCGAAGGCGCCGTCCGCGTACAACCCGGTCGTCAATCCGAAGCGCGCGAAGGTGCGTCAGGAGTACATCCTGAAGCGCATGCTCGAGATCGGCTACATCACGCAGCCGCAGTACGACCAGGCGGTGAAGGAAGAGATCCACGTGCGCACGCCGGGCAACCAGTACGCGGTGCACGGCGAATACGTCGCCGAGATGGTGCGGCAGATGATGTATCAGCAGTACAAGGATGAAACCTATACGCGCGGGCTGACCGTCACGACGACGATCAACTCGACCGACCAGGAAGCGGCGTACCAGGCCGTGCGTCGCGGCATTCTCGATTACGAGCGCCGCCACGGCTATCGCGGGCCGGAAGGCTCGATCAACCTGCCGGCGGCCGGCGACGACCGCGACGAGGCGATCGACGATGCGCTCGCCGATCACCCGGACAACGGCGACCTGCAGTCGGCGGTGGTGCTGGCCGCGTCGCCGAACGCGGTCGAGGTGCAGTTCGTCGGCGGCGCGACGACGACGATCGGGCCGTCCGGGCTGCGCTTCGTGTCGGCGGCGCTGAGCCCGCGCGCGAACGCGACGCTGCGAATCAAGCCGGGCTCGATCGTGCGCGTGCTGAAGGACGGCAACGCGGGCTGGCAGGTCGTGCAACTGCCGCAGGTCGAAGGCGCGCTCGTCGCGATCGCGCCGCAGGACGGTGCGATCCGCTCGCTCGTCGGCGGCTTCGACTTCAACAAGAGCAAGTTCAACCACGTGACGCAGGCGTGGCGCCAGCCGGGTTCGTCGTTCAAGCCGTTCATCTATTCGGCGTCGCTCGACAAGGGCCTCGGACCGGCGACGATCATCAACGACGCGCCGTTGTACTTCCCGCCGAGCGTGCCGGGCGGCACCGCGTGGGAGCCGAAGGACGACGACCAGCCCGACGGGCCGATGTCGATGCGTACGGCCCTGCAGCGTTCGAAGAACCTCGTGTCGATCCGGATCCTCGCGTCGATCGGCACGCAGTACGCGCAGGAGTACGTGACGCAGCGCTTCGGCTTCGACCCGGCGAAGACGCCGCCGTACCTGCCGATGGCGCTGGGTGCCGGCCTCGTCACGCCGCTGCAGCTCGCGACCGGCTATGCGGTGTTCGCGAACGGCGGCTACAAGGTCGATCCGTACCTGATCGCCGAAGTCGACGACGCGCGCGGCCAGCCGCTGCAGAAGTCGCAGCCGGTGATCGCCGGCGGCACCGCGCCGCGCACGATCGAGGGCCGCAACGCATACGTGATGAACAGCCTGCTGCACACGGTCGCGACGGCCGGCACGGGCGCGGGCACCAACGCACTCGGCCGAAGCGACCTGCAGGGCAAGACGGGTACGACGAACGATGCGAAGGACGGCTGGTTCGCCGGCTACCAGCAGTCGCTCGTCGCCGTTGCATGGATGGGCTTCGACCAGCCGAAGAGCCTCGGCAGTCGCGAATTCGGCGCGCAGCTGGCGCTGCCGATCTGGGTGAACTACATGCGCACCGCGCTGAACGGCGTGCCCGAGCAGCAGATGCCGATGCCGGACGGGCTGACGTCGATCGACGGCGAGCTTTACTACGTTGATCGCACGCCGGGCAACGGCTTCGTCGCGAGCGTGGACATCAACCCGGCCGCGAACGCGATCAGCGCGAACGACGCGCTCGGCTCGGCCGGCTCGGAGGGGCTCGCGCCGCCGCCCGTCACGCAGCAGGAGAAGCAGCAGATCATGGACATGTTCGAGAACAAGTAAGCGATACGCGGATGTCTCGCATGCGACGGGCGCCTTCGGGCGCCCGTTTTTTTTGCGTGTCGCCGCGCGTCGGTCGATGAGGACGAATCAGAACGACGCGCAGGCTGGCACGAGCGTGATGCCGACCGACTCCTGCCGGAAGCGCTCGCGGTACGCTTGCCGGATCTCGGCAAGCCGCGTGTGTGTGGCGGCCGTATCGTCGGCGACGATACGGACCACGAAACTCGCTTCGCGGATGATCTGGCCGGTGGCGCGGTCGCGCCATTGGCCGTGGGTTTCCCAGTACGTGAAGCCGTCCGGAAAGCGCGGCGTGACGACGTCGGCGAGGAAGGCCGCGCGTTCCGCATCGGTAACGGGCCCGCGTCCGGCGATCGCGCGCCCGAACAGCAGGTCGGCCTGCAGCATCCGGTGCGCGTCCGGCTGCACGCAGGCTGCGGGCGTGTCGATGACGGGCGAGGGTGGTGCCGCGCAACCGGCGAGCAGCGCGATGGCGGCAGCGCCGATCGCGTGGTGCGCGCGACGCCGCCACGTCGCGGGACGTGCATTCGAAGACGGCATCTGCCTATTTCGCGTCCGGCACGCCTCGCGCGCGTAAAACGCTGCGCGCTCAACCACTTGCGTACATGTCCGGCGGGTTATCAACAGGGCTGTCAACATAAACTGGGGATAACCCTCGGTGCCGTGCGCGGCTTCAGTGCTGCAGTTTCGCGTGCGCGAGATGCATGCCGAGCGTCGCGGGGTCGGTGTTCGTGCCCGACAGCAGCACGCCGACGCGTTTTCCCTGCAGCGTTTCGCGCAGCGGGCCGAGCAGCGCCGCGAGCGCTGCCGCGCACGCGGGTTCGACCGCCAGCTTCAGGTGCGAGAACAGGAACAGCATCGCCGCGCGCAGCGCGTCGTCGGACACCGTGACGATGCGGTCGACGTGGCGCCTGCACAGCTGGTAGCTGTATTCCTCGGTGTGCGGCGCCATCAACGAGTCGGCGATGGTCTGCATCGCGCTCATCGTGATCGTGTGATTCGCCGCGAAGCTGCGGCTCATCGCGTCGGCGCCTTCCGGTTCGACGCCATACACGTGCACGCGCGGATTCGCGAGCCGCAGCGCGGTCGCCATGCCGGCCGCGAGCCCGCCGCCACCGATCGGCACGATCACCGCGTCGAGATCGGGCGTCTGCGTTGCCCATTCGTAACCGAGCGTCGCGGTGCCGAGAATCGTGTGAAAACCGTTGAACGGATGGATGAAGAAGCGGCCTTCCTCGGCCTCGATCCGCCGCACGAGGTCGAATGCCTGCGACGCGCTGCCGGCGAGCACGACTTCCGCGCGGTAGTGCTTGCACTGCGCGATGCGCGCCGGGCTCGCGGTATGGAACATCACGACCTTCGCGCTGCTGCCGAGGCGCATCGCCGCGAACGCGACGGCTGCCGCATGATTGCCGGCCGACACACACGTGACGCCGGCGCTCTTGCGCGCTTCGTCGAGGGCCAGCAGGTGCGTGAACGCGCCACGCGCCTTGAAGCTGCCACTCACCTGCAGCAGCTCGAACTTGAAGTTGACGTGCGTGCCCTCGAGGGAAGGCAGGTCGGCGCGTTCGAACACGGGCGTGCGCGCGACCCACGGCGACAACGCGAAATGCTGCGCGGCGATGTCGTCGAGCGTCGGAATCGGCTCGCCGTCGATCGTCGTATGGGCAGTGCCCTGTTGTTCAGTCGACATGACGTGGCGGGTGGCGGGGTGGGCCGGCCCGCACACGCAGGCCGGCGTGGCGGGGGGCAGTCAGTGTGCGTCGACCGACATGCTGCGGATGAACTTGCGCAGGAACTGCTCGCAGGCGGCGAGCTGCGCGAGTTCGACATATTCGTTCGGCTTGTGCGCCTGTTCGATGTTGCCGGGCCCGCACACGACGCTCGGGATGCCCGCGCGTTCGAACAGGCCGGCCTCGGTGCCGTATGCGACCTTGCGCTTGTCCTGGTCGGCCGTCAGCGCGCGCACGAGCTGCGTGATCGCGGCCTGTTCGGTCGCATCGAGCCCGGGCGCGGCGGCGATCTTCGAGAACTCGATTGCCGCGTTCGGATGCTCGCGACGCATCTGCGGCAGCAGCGTTTCCTGCGCATACGCTTCGATGCGCGTGAAGATCTGCTCGGGATCGAGCGTCGGCAGGTTGCGGAACTCGAAGTCGAACCGGCATTCGGCCGGCACCGTGTTGATCGCGTTGCCGCCCTGGATCGTGCTGGTTTGCGCGGTCGTGAACGGCACGTCGTACAGCTCGTCGAACGGGCCTTCGGCGCGGAAGCGCTCGGCGATGTCGCGGATGTGGCAGATGAGGCGCGCCGCATACTCGATCGCGTTCAGGCCCTTCGGCGTCAGCGACGAGTGTGCCGCGTGGCCGCGCACGCAGCAGCGGTATGCGTTGATGCCCTTGTGCGCGATGATCGGCCGCATGCTGGTCGGCTCGCCGACGATGCAGCCGGACGGCTTCACGCCGCGCTTGACGAGATCGGCGATCAGAAGCGGTGCGCCCGCGCAGCCGATTTCCTCGTCATAGGACAGCGCGAAATGGATCGGCTTCGCGAGCTTCGTCGCCTGCATCTCGGGCAGCAGCGCGAGCGCCACGCCGATGAAGCCCTTCATGTCGCACGTGCCGCGGCCGTACAGGCGGCCGTCGCGCAGCTCCGGCGCGAACGGGTTGCTGTCCCACTGCTGGCCGTCGACCGGCACGACGTCGGTATGCCCCGACAGCACGATGCCGCCGTCGGTCGAGCCGTCGTGCGCGGGCACGGTCGCGAACAGGTTGGCCCAGCCTTCGCGCGGATCGTGCGTGAGCGTCGACGCGATGCCCTTCGCGGCAAGCGCGTCGCGCACCGTTTCGATCAGGCCGAGGTTCGGCACGCGGCTCGTCGTGTCCATCGACACCAACTGCTTGATCCAGGGCAGGCTGACGAGCGAAGCGTCGCCTTGGTCGGCGGCGGACGGCGCCGTCGCGTCGAGAGTGGACATGGCAAAACTCCGTCTGATGAATGGGAAAATCATACTCAAAAACGCGTTCGCCCGCCTTCGCCGGCCGCGATGCGGTGCAGCATCGCGGCCGTGTGGTCAACGTGCCGCGCTCGCCGCGTCGGCGCGCGGCGCGAGTGCGCGCAGCGTTTCCTTGATCGTCGACACGCGGATCGCGAGATCCGGCGAGCGCGTCTCGATGCGCAGCTTGTCCTGGCCCGCGAGCTTGATGTGCCGGTGCTTCTGCACCATCTCGATGATCCGCATCGGATCGATCGGCGGGTTCGGCTCGAACTGCAGCCCGATCGCCGCCTCGCTCGCGTCGATCTTGACGATGCCGAGCGGCTTCGCGGCCAGCCGCAGCCGGTGCGTCTCGACGAGCGCGTGCGCCTGCGGCGGCAGCTTGCCGAAGCGGTCGATCAGCTCTTCCTGGATACCGTCGATCGCGTCGCCGTGCTCGCAGTTCGCGAGACGCTTGTACAGCGATAGCCGCTCCTGCACGTCCGCGCAGTAGTCGGCCGGCAGGATCGCGGGCGCATGCAGGTTGATTTCCGTCGTCGCGGCGAGCGGGGCGGTGAGGTCGGGCTCCTTGCCGTTCTTCAGCGCCTTCACCGCGTCGTTCAGCATGTCGGTGTAAAGCTGGAAGCCGATCTCGTGGATCTCGCCCGACTGCTTGTCGCCGAGCACCTCGCCGGTGCCGCGGATCTCGAGGTCGTGCATCGCGAGATAGAACCCCGAACCGAGTTCCTCCATTTGCTGGATCGCCTCGAGCCGGCGCTGCGCCTGCTTGGTCAGCGACTGCGGGTCGTGGACCAGCAGATATGCATATGCCTGGTGGTGCGAACGGCCGACGCGGCCGCGCAACTGGTGAAGCTGCGCGAGGCCGAACTTGTCCGAGCGATGCATGATGATCGTGTTCGCGCTCGGCACGTCGATGCCGGTTTCGATGATGGTCGTGCACAGCAGCACGTTCGCGCGCTGCGCGACGAAATCGCGCATCACGCGTTCGAGTTCGCGCTCGTGCATCTGGCCGTGCGCGATCACGATGCGCGCCTCGGGCACGAGTTCCTCGAGCATCGCCTTGCGGTTCTCGATCGTCTCGACCTCGTTGTGCAGGAAATACACCTGGCCGCCGCGCTTCAGCTCGCGCAGCATCGCCTCGCGGATCACGCTTTCCTCCTCGCGGCGCACGAAGGTCTTGATCGCGAGCCGCTTCTGCGGCGCGGTCGCGATCACCGAGAAATCGCGCAGCCCCTCGAGCGCCATCCCGAGCGTGCGCGGGATCGGCGTCGCGGTGAGCGTCAGCACGTCGACTTCCGCGCGCAGCGCCTTCAGCGCTTCCTTCTGGCGCACGCCGAAGCGGTGTTCCTCGTCGATGATGACGAGGCCGAGGCGCTTGAACTGCACATCCGACGACAGCAGCTTGTGCGTGCCGATGACGATGTCGACGCTGCCTTCGTTGATCTGCGCGATCGCCGTGTTCACTTCCTTCGCGGTCTTGAAGCGCGACAGCTCGACGATGCGCACCGGCCAGTCCGCGAAGCGGTCCACGAAGGTCTGCGTGTGCTGCTCGGCAAGCAGCGTGGTCGGCGACAGCAGCGCGACCTGCTTGCCGCCCATCACCGCGATGAACGCGGCGCGCAGCGCGACCTCGGTCTTGCCGAAGCCGACGTCGCCGCACACGAGGCGGTCCATCGGCTTGCCGCTCGTCATGTCGCCGATCACGGCCGCGATCGCGGCGGCCTGGTCCGGCGTTTCCTCGAAGCCGAAGCTTTCCGCGAACTTCACGTAGTCGCGCGGGTCGAGCGCGAACGCGTGGCCTTCGCGGGCCGCGCGGCGCGCATACAGGTTCAGCAGCTCGGCGGCCGTGTCGCGAATTTGCTGCGCGGCCTTGCGCTTCGCGCGCTCCCACTGGCCCGAGCCGAGCGCGTGCAGTGGCGCGCTGTCGGGATCGGCGCCGCTGTAGCGCGAGATCACGTGCAGTTGCGCGACCGGCACGTAGAGCTTGCTGTCGCCCGCGTATTCGAGATGCAGGAACTCGGTCTCGCCCTCGCCGAGATCCATCGACACGAGGCCCATGTAGCGGCCGATGCCGTGCTGCGCATGCACGACCGGATCGCCGACCTTCAGCTCCGACAGGTCGCGCACCATCGCGTCGACGTTGCTCGCCTGTTCCTGGCGGCGGCGCCCGGCGCGGCGGCCGAGCGCACCGTACAGTTCGGTTTCGGTGACGATCGCATAACCTTCGCCCGGCACCGCGAAGCCGCTCGACAGCGGCGCGACGCCGAGCGCGAAGCGTTCGTCGCTCGTGAGCCAGCCCGCGAAGTGGTCGTTCGACGCGGGGCGCAGGTGATGCTCGGCGAGCAGTTGCAGGATCGTCTCGCGGCGGCCGGCCGATTCGACCGTCAGCAGCACGCGCTTGCCCGACGATTCGACGAACGTGCGCAACGATGCGAGCGGATCGTCGGAATGGCGGTCGACGGTGAGCTCGGGGAGCGCCGTCGCCCAGCCGCCGGCCGGCTGCGCGGGCAGCACGACGCGTGCGAACGGCTTCGCGAACGCGAAGAAATCCTCGTCGGACAGGAACAGGCGCTGCGGCTCGAGGATCGGCCGCTCGCGATCGTGCGCGAGGAACGCGTGACGCTGCTTCGTATCGGCCGTGAAGCGGCGGATCGACGCTTCGAGGTCGCCGGTGAACACGAGGTGCGCATCCGGCGGCAGGTAGTGGAACAGCGTGGCCGTCTCGTCGAAGAAGAGGGGCAGGTAATACTCGATGCCGGCCGACGGCACGCCGTTGCCGATGTCCTTGTAGATCGTCGCGCGGCTCGGGTCGCCTTCGAAGGTCTCGCGCCAGCGGCTGCGGAAGGCCGTGCGCGCGGCTTCGTCGAACGGAAACTCGCGGCCGGGCAGGAGGCGCACGTCGCGAACCGGGTAGAGGCTGCGCTGCGTATCGGGATCGAACGCACGGATCGAGTCGACCTGGTCGTCGAACAGGTCGATCCGGTAGGGCAGCGGCGAGCCCATCGGGTACAGGTCGATCAGCGAGCCGCGCACGCAGTATTCGCCGGGTCGCACGACCTGGCTCACGTGCTCGTAGCCGGCCAGCGTGAGCTGGGCCTTCAGCTTTGCCTCGTCGAGCCGCTCGCCCTGCGCGAACGCGAACGTGTACGCGGCCATGAACGACGCGGGCGGCATCCGGTACAGCGCCGTGGTCGCGGGCACCAGCAGGATGTCGCAGCGGCCCTCGCCGAGGTCGTGCAGCGTCGCGAGGCGCTCGGAGACGAGATCCTGGTGCGGCGAGAACGTGTCGTACGGCAGCGTTTCCCAGTCCGGCAGCAGGCGCACGCGTGCATCGGGCGAGAAGTAGCGGATTTCCTGCGACAGCCGCTGCGCGTCGACCGCGTTCGCGCAGATCACCGCGAGGAGCGGGACCGCGTCGCGGTTGTCGGCGAGATAGCGGGCGATGGCGAGTGCGTCGGCGGAGCCGTGCGCGCCGTCGAAGGCGAACCGCTGGCCCGGTTTGACGCGGGCGACGGGCGAAGCGAACGGGGTGGAAGCGTTGTCTGGCATAGGGACGGCAGGGGTGGCGGGCACGGGCGCATCGCGGTGCGCCGGTCGAGACGAAAGACCTATTATAAAATCCGCTTCTCGATTTCATCTTTCCGGCGTTTCCCCTTCGTGACTCCCCGACTTTTCGCCCTGATTCCTTGCGCCGGCACGGGCAGCCGTTCCGGTTCGGCCGTGCCGAAGCAATACCGCACGCTGGCCGGCCGTGCGCTCCTGCATTACACGCTCGCCGCGTTCGACGCGTGCAGCGAATTCGCGCAGACGCTCGTCGTCCTCGCGCCCGACGACACGCACTTCGACGCGCGCCGCTTCGCGGGCCTGCGTTTCGCGGTGCGCCGCTGCGGCGGCGGCTCGCGGCAGGCGTCGGTGCTCAACGGGCTGCTCGGGTTGGCCGAATTCGGCGCGAGCGACCAGGACTGGGTGCTGGTGCACGACGCTGCGCGCCCGGGCATCACGCCGGAGCTGATCCGCACGCTGGTCGCGACGCTGAAGGACGACCCGGTCGGCGGCATCGTCGCGCTGCCGGTGGCCGATACGCTCAAGCGCGTGCCGGCTGGCGGCGACGCGATCGCGCGCACCGAATCGCGCGACGCGCTGTGGCAGGCGCAGACGCCGCAGATGTTCCGCATCGGCATGCTGCGCGACGCGATCCTGCGCGCGCAGCGCGAAGGCCACGACCTGACCGACGAAGCGAGCGCGATCGAATGGGCCGGCCATACGCCGCGCGTCGTGCAGGGCAGCCTGCGCAACTTCAAGGTCACGTACCCGGAAGATTTCGCGCTTGCGGAAGCGATCCTCGCGCGCCCCGCGAATGCTTCCTGACTTTCACCTCATCTCACCGGAATACGCATGGATTTCAGAATCGGACAAGGCTACGACGTGCACCAGCTCGTCCCTGGGCGCCCCCTCATCATCGGCGGCGTGACGATTCCTTACGAGCGCGGCCTGCTCGGCCACTCGGACGCGGACGTGCTGCTGCACGCCATCACCGACGCGCTGTTCGGCGCGGCGGCGCTGGGCGACATCGGCCGCCATTTCTCGGACACCGACGCGGCGTTCAAGGGCGCGGACAGCCGCGTGCTGTTGCGCGAGTGCGTCGCCCGCGTGAAGGCGGCCGGCTTCACGATCCAGAATGTCGACAGCACGGTGATCGCGCAGGCGCCGAAGCTCGCGCCGCATATCGACGGGATGCGTGCGAACATCGCGGCCGATCTCGGGCTGCCGCTCGAGCGCGTGAACGTGAAGGCGAAGACCAACGAGAAGCTCGGCTATCTCGGCCGCGGTGATGGCATCGAGGCGCAGGCTGCCGCGCTGCTGGTGAAGCACGGCGCGTGAGCGCCTGAAGCCGGTCCGAAGCGGCGCGCCGGTTGCGCCGCCGGAACGAAAAATGCCACGCGCTTGCGTGGCATTTTCGATTTGCGGCGCGGTGCGGCGCGCATGGCCGCCGCACTGCACCGCACTGCGCCGCCGCTTGCGCGACGGCTTATTCGCCTTCGGCGGCGATCACCTGCGCGGCGGCGTTGATCACCGACGCGATGCGGCCGACGTCGCGCAGCTGCGTCGTCGTCATGCCTTGCTCGTTCTTCAGCAGCGCATAGTGCGACTTCACGCAGAAATGGCACTTGCCGACGATCGATGCGGCGAGCGCGTACATCTCGAACCTGCGCTTGTCGACGCCGCCGTGCGACGCATACGCGCCCATCCGCAGCTCGGCGCGCTGCGTCTTCAGGTCGGCGTCGTCGGCCATCTCGACATACGGATACCAGGTGTTGTTCATCCCCATCAGCGCGGCCGCCGTCAGCACGGCGTTCGTCTCTTCGGGCGACAGCACGCCGGCTTCGCGGATCGTCTTCACGAGCACGGTGCTCTTCGCCGCGACCGCCGCCGCCAGCGCGACGCCGACTGCATCGGTGCCTTCGAGCGACGAGCGCGAGATCGTGCCGTCGAGGTTCAGGCGAATGTCCTTCGCGTAGTCGGGGATGCGTGCCTTAATCGAGTCGATGAATTCCATTGATATCTCCTATGGGTTGGCCGTTAAAAAAGCCCGCAGGCAGGACGTGCGCCGCGGGCTTCGTGCATCGATGCGCTTACAGCGTTGCGCCGCCGACTGCACGGTTGCACGGGCACAGTTCGTCCGTTTGCAGGCCGTCCAGAATGCGCAGGACTTCTTCCGGGCTACGGCCGACGTTCAGGTTGTTCACCGAAACGTGCTGGATCGTGTTGTCCGGATCGACGATGAACGTTGCGCGCAGGGCCACGCCGGCTTCCTTGTCGCGCACGCCGAGCTGGTCGATCAGCTCGCCCTTCACGTCGCCGAACGAGTAGTGGTTCAGCTTGTTCAGGTCCTTGTGCTCACGGCGCCATGCGAGCTTCACGAATTCGTTGTCCGAGCTGCCGCCGAGCAGGACGGCGTCGCGCTCTTCGAACTGCTTCGTCAGCTTCGCGAACTCGACGATTTCCGTCGGGCACACGAACGTGAAATCCTTCGGATAGAAGTAGATGATCTTCCACTTGCCCGGGAACGACGCTTCGGTGATGGTCTCGAACGCCGACTGACCGTTTTCCTCGTGATTGTTGAAGCCCGGCTTCGCGGCTACGACGGTGAATGCTTCGAGTTTATCGCCCACGGTTTTCATGCGGATACTCCTGTATGAGTTGGGAAGAAGACTGAGTCAAGCTACCTCGGTGCTGCAACGTTGGTGTGACAGCATGGGCAGGAATATAACACTATTAACAAAACACTTCAATAGATTTTGACTAACGATCCCCATAGTTTTTTTCAACCGCGCCGATAGTGTGACGCGCAAGAAGCGTGCGCGAACGCGTCACGCCGTCGCACGCGTCTTGCTGGCGCCGCGGAATTCGAGGGTGACTTCGAGGCCCGCTTCGGGGCTGCGGTTGCGCAGGCGCAGCGCGCCGCGATAGCGGCCGACGAGGCGCAGCACGATCGCCATGCCGAGCCCCGTGCCGTCCGCCTTGGTGCGCGCCGTGTCGACGCGGTAGAACGGCCGCATCACGAGCGGTAGCTGGTCTTCGGGGATGCCGGGGCCCTCGTCGCTCACCGACAACTCGACGCGCGCGTGCGTCACGCGCGTCTCGAGCGTGATGCGCGACACGCCATCGTCGCGGCTCTGGCCGTATTTGCGCGCGTTCTCGATGAGGTTGCCGATGACGCGGCGCATGTCGGTCTCGTCGGCTTCGATCACGGCGGTCGCCGCGAGCCGCGTGCGGATCTCGACGCCGTCTTCGCCCGACACGCGCGCGGCGACTTCCTGCACGATCGACGACAGGTCGACGGGCTCGGGCTTGCGCTGCGACGGGCGCGCGTAATCAATGAAGGCCGCGATGATGCGGTCCATCTGCTCGATGTCGTCGACCATCGCGTCCTTGGTCGCCTGGTCGGACGGGCTCATCTCGGTCTCGAGGCGCAGCCGCGCGAGCGGCGTGCGCAGGTCATGCGAGATGCCCGCGAGCATCAGCGCGCGGTCGGCCTCGAGCTGTTCGAGATCGCGCACCATCTGGTTGAAGCTGCGGTTGGTCTCGGCCGCGACGCCCATCCCGCGCTCGGGCAGCGGATCGGGCGCCTGGCCGGAACCGACCTGGCGCGCGGCGAGCGCCAGCCGCGAGAACGGCCGGTTGACGAGGCTCGTGATGAACGCGGAGCCAAATAGCGACAGCGCGAGCGCGAACAGGCCCCAGCCGGCCCACTGCAGGCCCGTGACGCTGTCGAGCTGGTCGCGGTCGAGCGCGACCCAGTAATCGTCGTCGTCGATCTTGAAACTGATCCACACGCCCGGGATGTCGTTGACCGACTGCGCGATCACGGTATCGTCGCCGAGACGGCTGCGGATGTCGTGTTCGATCAGGCGGTTCAGCGATTCGTCGGGCTGCAGCTTGAACTTGTCGGTCTTTTCGCGCGGGTACACGCGCACGCCCTCGTTGCTCTCGAGATCCTGCAGCAGCGCGCGCCGCAAATCGGGATCGGAATAGAGCAGGGCGGTGCGCGTGAGCTTCACGATCGCGACGAGCTGGAGCGCGACGCGCTGCGCGCGCGGCTCCCGCTCGATGACGCGAAAGCTCTGGAACCACGCGGCGAGACTGACCGAGATCAGCAGCGCGATCAGCAGGAAGGTGCGCCAGAACAGCCCGCCGAACGCGAGCTGCAGGAGGCGCCGGTCGATACGCATGGGACGGGCCGTGGACAGGCGAAACCGGAAAGGAAAAAGATCAGGCGGCGCCGTCCGGAATGAACACGTAGCCGAGGCCCCAGACGGTCTGAATGAAGCGCGGGCTGCCCGGATCCGGTTCGATCAGCTTGCGCAGGCGCGAGATCTGCACGTCGAGGCTGCGGTCGAACACTTCGTATTCACGGCCGCGCGCGAGCTCCATCAGCTTTTCGCGCGACAACGGCTGGCGCGGATGGCGCGCGAACACTTTCAGCACCGAGAATTCGCCGGTCGTCAGCGGAATTTCCTGGCCCGACTTCGTCAGCGTCCGCGTGGCGAGGTTCAGCGAGAATTCGCCGAACTCGAACACCTCGGTGGTTTCCGACGGCGCGCCCGGCAGTTCGGCCGGCGCCTGGCGGCGCAGCACCGCGTGGATGCGCGCGACGAGTTCGCGCGGATTGAACGGCTTCGGCAGGTAGTCGTCGGCGCCCATCTCGAGGCCGACGATGCGGTCGACATCCTCGCCCTTCGCGGTGAGCATGATGATCGGCGTGCGGTCGTTGCTGCCGCGCAGGCGGCGGCAGATCGACAGGCCGTCCTCGCCCGGCAGCATCAGGTCGAGCACGAGCAGGTCGAAGCGCTCGCGTACCCAGAGCTTGTTCATCGCGGTCGCGTTTTCCGCGACGTACACGTTGAAACCCTGCTCGCCGAGATAGCGGCGCAGCAGATCGCGCAGGCGCGGGTCGTCGTCGACGACGAGAATCTTGGAGGGGTTTTTCGTTTCCATGAGCGGCATCTTATCGCGAATGGGAAATCACGCACGGTTGCGTATTTTCGCGCGTTACAGTCCGTTACAAAATTTACCCGTAGTGTCGCGCGGAGTAAAGGCAGGCTATAGAGATTCCTTTACTCGAAGCCGAAATTCGGTAGATACTCCCCTGCACTCCATCTTTCATCTTTGTACGCCCGAATTCCGCAGGGTTTTTCAAGTACCAGAGGTAACCGGTTGCCGCGTGACGAAGGGAACAAATCGACCAAAGAAGCGAGGACGGTCATGCGATCTGCCCGGATTGCACTGATGCTGACGATCGCACTTGCCGGTCCATATGCGTCGAACTTCGCGTATGCGCAGCGCCCCGAGCAGGGCGCCTCGTCGCGCAAGCTGCAGCGCGGCAAAGCGCCGCAGCCCGACCGTGCCGCCGACATGGGGGTCCGTTCCGCCGTGCCTCCCGATCTCGAACAGCGCCGCCGCGACGGGCACATGACGCCCGAAGAGCGCCACCTGTTGCGCCAGCACATCGAGGACGCCGTTCGCGAGCTGTACAAGCGCTGACACGCGCGCAATCTTGCGCGGCGCAGAAAGATTCCGTAGCAATTTCCCGTCAACTTTCGCACGCCTGCTGCCGTTGTACCGGCATCCGCACCGCCGGTGCGTTCCGGGAGTCCACGACGATGAAAGCGAACGCTGCCGCCCCGGCATCGCCCGCGATGCAGGCGCCGCTCGACGCCGACGATGCGCTGTTCTTCCTGAGCCGCACCGGCTTTTCTCCCGCACCGGCCGAGGTCGCCCGCATCGTCGGGATGACGCGCGCGCAAGTCGTGGCCGATACGCTCGGCAACGTGCGCCGCGACCCCGTGACGACCTGGCCCGACTGGCTCGCCGAGTTGCCGCCGACCCGCGCTCAGCGACAGGCGCTGACACCCGACATGCGGCGCGACGAGCAGCGCGAACGCAATCGCCGCTACGATGCGTTGCGCGCGGCGTGGGTCAACGAGATGGTCGTGACGCCGACGCCGCTCACCGAGCGCATGACGCTGTTCTGGCACGGGCACTTCACATCCGGGCAGGACAAGGTCCCGTATCCGCAGACGATGGCCGCGCAGAATGCGCTGTTTCGCCGCGAGGCGCTCGGCAACTTCGGTACGCTCCTGCATGCGGTCGCGAAGGATCCGGCGATGCTTCAGTATCTCGACGGGGCGAGCAACCGCAAGGGCCGTCCGAACGAGAATTTCGCGCGCGAGGTGATGGAGCTGTTCACGCTCGGCGAGGGGCATTACACGCAGCACGACGTGACCGAGGCGGCGCGCGCGATGACCGGCTGGAGCGTCGATCCCGATACGCTGCGCTTCGTGGTGCGGCCCGAATGGCACGACGCGGGCGACAAGACGATACTCGGCGAGACCGGGGCGTTCGACGGCGACGGCTTTCTCGACATCCTGTTGAAGCGGCCCGACACCGCTCGCTTCATCGCCGGCAAGCTGTGGCGCGAGTTCGTGTCCGATACGCCCGATGCCGGCGCGCTCGATGTCGTCGCCGAACGGTTTCGCGCGAGCGGCTACGACATACGCGCGGCGCTCGCAGCGCTCTGGTCGACCGACGAGTTCTGGGATCCGCGCAATCGCGGCGTGCTCGTGAAGTCGCCGGCCGAGTTCGTCGTCGGATCGGTGCGATTGTTCGACGTCGCGTATGGCGATCCGCAAATGCTGGCGAACACCGTGCGCACGCTCGGGCAGAACCTGTTCTATCCGCCGAACGTGAAGGGCTGGCCGGGTGGCGCGATGTGGATCAACAGCACGACGCTGCTTGCGCGCAAGCAGTTCGTCGAGCAGTTGTTCCGCGCAACCGAGACCGTCGGCATGCGGGCGCCTGCGCGTGCGATGGCGGCACCGTCGCCGAATGCGCGTGCGCAAACGATACCGGTTGCCGACATGCGCGACGCGCCAGCGAAACCTGCGCGCGGCGGCCTGCGCTTCGACCTCGAACGCTGGCTCGCGCAGTATCGTGCGCGGCCGCAGGCGATTGCCGGATTGTCGACCGAGCTTCAACTGCAGCACGCGGTGCTGCCGCTGTCGCCGGTCGCGGCAATCGATACGGACTCGACCGGCAGCGCGTATCTCGAGGCGCTGCTGATGGATCCGGCCTATCAACTGAAATGACCGAAACGACGATGAACCGGCGCGCTGCCGCGATGGCCGCGCCGCGCGGCAAACCGAAGGATGCACGATGAACCGACGTGATTTTCTGACGCTGACGGGCGCCGCGGCTGCTGCGGGCGTGTCACTGTGGCAGTCGCCCGCGCAGGCGGCGACATCGATGGCCGCGGCGGGGCGGCAGCTGGCGGCCGGCTACGCGAACGTGCTGATCCTCGTCGAGCTGAAGGGCGGCAACGACGGCCTCAACACGGTGGTGCCGTATGCCGATCCGCTCTACTACCAGTTCCGCCGCAGCATCGGCATCGCGCGCGACCACGTGCTGCAGCTCGATGCGCATACGGGGCTGCACCCGTCGCTCGCGCCGTTGATGCCGCTGTGGCGCGACGGGCAGGTCGCGATCGTGCAGGGCGTCGGCTACCCGCAGCCGAACCTGTCGCATTTCCGCTCGATCGAGATCTGGGATACCGCGTCGCGCTCCGACCAGTACCTGCACGAAGGCTGGCTCACGCGCACGTTCGCGCAGGCGCCGGTGCCGCCTGGCTTCGCTGCCGACGGCGTCGTGCTCGGCAGCGCGGAGATGGGGCCGCTCGCGAACGGCGCGCGCGCGATCGCGCTCGTCAATCCTGCGCAGTTCGTCCGCGCGGCGAGGTTGGCCGAACCGTCGTCGCTGCGCGAGCGGAACCCGGCGCTCGCGCACATCATCGACGTCGAGAACGACATCGTGAAGGCGGCCGACCGGCTGCGCCCGCGCGGCGGGATGCGCGAGTTCAAGACGGCTTTTCCGGCCGGCACGTTCGGTACGTCGGTGAAGACCGCGATGCAGGTGCTCGCGGCATGTGAGGCGTCGGGGCCCGGCGCGCAGGACGGCGTCGCGGTGTTGCGGCTCACGCTCAATGGTTTCGATACGCACCAGAACCAGCCGGGGCAGCAGGCTGCGCTGCTCAAGCAGTTTGCGGAAGGGATGAGTGCGATGCGCGGCGCGTTGATCGAACTCGGGCGCTGGAACCAGACGCTCGTGATGACGTATGCGGAATTCGGACGGCGCGTGCGCGAGAACCAGAGCAACGGCACCGATCACGGTACCGCCGCGCCGCATTTCGTGATGGGCGGCCGCGTGGCCGGCGGGCTGTACGGCGCGGCGCCGGCACTCGGGCATCTCGACGGCAACGGCAACCTGCCGGTCGCGGTCGATTTCCGCCAGTTGTATGCGACCGTGCTCGGGCCGTGGTGGGGGCTCGATGCGACGCACGTACTGCAGCAACGCTTCGATACGCTGCCGCTGCTCAAGGTGTGACGCTTGGGAGGGTGACGGCGCGGATCAGCGGCGGCGCGCGGCGCGCCACGCGATCCACAGCTTGCGGATCGGTGTCAGCGCGATGCGCTGGTGCAGCACCTGGTAGCCGTCGCGCTCGATTTCGTCGAGCAGTGCACCGGCCAGTGCGATCTGCGCGCGCAGCGTGCGTTGCGCGCGGCGTTCGGAGGCGGGGATCGCTGTGTCGGCGGCGGCCAGCGCTTCGCGCGCGCGGCCCGTCTGAAACTGCAGCAGCTCGGTGAAGGCCGGACTGTAGCGGCGGTTCAGCAGGTCGGCAGCGGTCACGTTGTAGCGCTGCAGTTCGTCGATTGGCAGATAGATGCGGCCGTGGCGCGCATCGTTGCCGAGTTCCTGCACGAATTGCGCGAGCATCAGCGCGCGGCCGGCATCCGCGGCCCACGGCTGCGGGTCGGCCGGATTCGCGGCGCTTGCGCGCGCGACCAGCGACGCGAAGGTGCCGCCGACCTGCGCGATGTAGCGCTCCAGGTTCGCGAAATCCAGGTAGCGCGCCTGTTCGAGATCCATCCCGTAACCGTTGACGAGCGTGCGCAGCGCATCGGTTTCGGCACCGATCGCCGGGTGGTGTTGCACGAGCGCCTTCGTGACCGGATGCGACGGTTCGCCGGCGGCGAGCGCCGCGAGTTCCTTGTGCCACCACGCGAGCTTCGTGTGTCCGACGGTCGGATCGCTGGTTTCCTTGACGGTTTCCTCGAGTTCGCGGCGCAGCGCGAACAGGGCCGTCAGGCGCGGTTCGGCGGCGAGCGGCGCCTGGCGCAGCGCGTAGTAGACGCTGGAGCCCGCGGGGGCGGCCTTTTGCTGACAGTAGTCGTCGAAGTTCACGGGTGGGATCGTGGCGGAGGCGGATTCGGGGACGCGCGCCGGCGCATGGCCGGCGGCACTCGAGCGCGGATTCTAGCACCGCTCTTCGACGGGCGCCGGTCGGGCGAGACAACGCTGCGCAGATCGGGTAGAATCTCGCGCTCGCCTGATCGGGCGTGCCGGTTTTCGTGCCGACACGAAGCCCCGGCAAGTCCCGGGCGCGTGGAGAACGCATCTTGCGTGCCATGCGCAGCGGTGACAAAAATTCGCGTGAGTGGCGAAATTGGTAGACGCACCAGGTTTAGGTCCTGACGCCCGCAAGGGTGTGCCGGTTCGAGTCCGGCCTCACGCACCACGAAGTCGAACGTGCCCCGCTAAGGGCCGTTCCCAAAAAAGCGCTGCCGGTCGGCTGACCGGCAGCGCTTTTTTGTTGGTGCGGCTCCGCGGGGAGTGCGCACGCTTTCGCGGGCACGGAAAACCGGCTGCGTTTATTATGAACAAAGCCATTCATTCACGTGGGTTGTCCAACCGGGGACCATCGATGCCCAACACCGCACGCATGCTGATTTCCGCTCTTTCTCTGACGCTGGCGATACCGGCGTTTGCGGCCACGCCTGCCGACAACGTCGCATGGAGCGCGCAGCCCGTGCAGGCGATCGCGCCGTCTCCGGCGTGCATGGCCTACTCGGGGCGGCCCATCTCGAGCGGTGAGCTGCCGACGACGGAGGCCGTGCTGAAATCGGTCGGCACGGTGCTGGTGGGTTCCGCGCTGAGCGCCATCCATGGCTATCAGGGGCCGATCGCGAATCCGTGCGCACGCGCGGGCCTCTGAACGGTTCCAGTCCGAACGGAGCGGCTCGCTGCTCGTCGCAGATACCCGCACCTGAAAAAGAAGGCGCCGCGTGTCCACCCACCGCGGCGCTTTGTCGTTTCGAGCGTGCCTAGTCCCAGAAACTCCGCACCGCGACCGCCACGATCACCGGCACCGAGAACACCAGCGGAATCGCGAAATACTGCGCTTCGCGATCGACGATCCAGCTATAGATCAACCACGCCGCGCCGATCGCGAACGTGATGAGGCCGACCAGCACGGCGGCGATATTCAATACGAGCTTCGACGGCTGGCGGCGCGCTTTGTCGTTGGTGTCGGGATCGCGCGAAGACGAATTCATCTGAAGAAGGGGCCGGACCTGGCAGGTGTAAAGGCACAGGAAACCCTATCCGTACCGATCGCGCAAGGGCCGGCCCCGCATCGTTGGTGAGCGTGCGTTACAAGCGGAACGACACGGCAAGTTCGTCGAGGAGTTCGCGCTGGAACGCGACGAACCGCTCGCCCGGCTGCTGCGCGATCGCGAGATCGAGCATCGGATCGGCGACATCGGTGCGGATGCCGGCCAGCTCCTCGACGATCGCGAGTCCGCAGAACGGCACGTACGCCTCCGAATAGCCGCCCTCGTGGACGATCACGAGCCGTCCGCCGCAGTGGCGCTGCGCCGCCTCCTTCACCGAGCGCGTCATGTACCGGTAACTTTCTGAATGCAATTGCATGCGCGCGAGCGGATCGACCGCGTTCGCATCGAGGCCGCTCGCGACGACGATCAGCTCCGGCCGGAACTGCTCGAGCGCCGGCAGCACGATCCGCTCGAACGCGTGGCGATACGCGTCGTCGCCGCTGCCCGCGAGCAACGGCACGTTCAGGTTCGCGCCGAAGCCCGCGCCTGCGCCGCGCTCGTCGCCACCGCTGTAGCCGGGCGGAAAGCAGCGGTCCTGATGCAGCGAGATCGTCAGCGTGTCCGGATCGTCGTAGTAGATCGACTGCGTGCCGTTGCCGTGATGCACGTCCCAGTCGATCACCGCGACGCGGTCGATGCCATGCTTCGCGCGTGCGGCCTCGATCGCGATCGGGATGTTCGCGAGCAGGCAGAAGCCCATCGGGCGATCGCGCAGGCAGTGATGGCCGGGCGGCCGCGACAGCGAGAACGCGTTGGCCGCACGCTCGGCGACGACGGTGTCGACCGCCGCGATCGCGAGGCCCGCCGACAGTGCGGCGATCTCGTAGCTACCCTTGCCGAACGGCGCGAGATCGCCGAGGTCGCCGCCGTTCGCATCGCTGAGTGCGCGGAACGCGTCGAGATAGCTTGCCGGATGGATGCGCGACAGATCGTCGGTGGTGGCCGGCGCGGCACCGCGCATGTCGAGGTGGTCGGCCAGGCCCGAAGCCTGCACGAGCGACAGGAGGCGTCGCTTCGAATCGGGCGACTCCGCGTAGCCGGCGCTCGACGGCGGCTGGACCCAGCCGCCGACCGGGAAGAACAGCGCGTGCGTGCCGCCGGTGTGCCAGAAGGTGCGTTCGTCGGTGAAGAAGGCAGTGCGATTCATGGATGGTTTTGACCTGTCACGGTTGGGAGGAAACGGAAGTCACGGAAGTCCGCGCGCGCCGATCGATATGGCGCAGCGCGGCAAACGACGCGATCGCGACGGCCGTCGCGGCCGCGAACAGCACGTGCATCGTGCCGCCCGCGTCGAGCAACAGACCGGCGAGGAGTGGGCCAGCCGCGAGGCCCGCGCCGATCACGAAATTGAGCGTCGCGACGAGCCGCCCGGACGTATCGATCTGGGCGACAGTCGCGAGAATGAACGGCAGTACGAATGTCCACGCAAACTTGAACGCGAAGATCGCGGCGCTGTAGCCGCTCGCATGCGGCAGCGCGGCGAGTGCGATGAGCGATGCCGCGAGCAGCGCGTAACCGGCGGCGAGCATCGTGCGCCGCGCAAGCCGGCCGCCCGCGCACGATGCGAGCGCCGCGCCGGCAATCCCCATCACGCTCGCGATCGCGAGCACGTTGCCGATCGACCGCGGGTCGAGGCCGGCCTCCGCCGCCGCGCGGCTCGCGAACGTCCACACGCTGCCGATCGCGAGATAGAAGCTCAGTACCGCACCGATCGCGAGCACGACGAAGCGTCGTGACGCATCCGTCGCGGCGCCGCGCGCGGCCCCGGCCGACGCGGGCCGCGCACCGAGCGTCGCCGGAAAGCCGCGCGACAGCGGTGCGGCAAGCAGCGCGAGCGCGGCCAGCGCGACGTACAGCGCGCGCAGCCCGAACGCGGCGAACACGTGCGGTAGCACGAACAGGCCGATCGCCCCGGCGATCAACTGGCCGACGACCCACAGCCCGTACACGCGATCGCTGTTCTCGCTCGTGGCCGCGCTGGTCATGCAGAGCACCATCAGCGAGCCGCCGCCGAGCGCGGTGACGGCTCGCAGCGCGAGCAGCGCGACGAAGCCGGGCATCCACAACGCGGTCACGAGATTGCCCGCGCCGAACAGCGCGATCGCGCACGCAGCGACGCGGCGCGCATCGACGCGGCCGAGCCACAGGTACGACGGCAGGGTCGCGAGGCTGAACGTGCCGAGTTCGACGAAGAAGTAGGTGCCGATCTGCGACGCGGACAGCCCGAGCTGCGTCGCGAGCTGGCCGGCGACGGCCGGCGCGACGAGCAGCAACAAAGGCGTGATGGCCGCGAACACGACGAGTGCGACGAGCGTCGAGCGCGCGAAAGGGGACGCGCGGCCGTCGGACGGCAGCGCGGCATCGGAGCAAAGGGTTTTCATGGCGGGATCTCGCTGGACGGAATCAGAACAGGTGATAGATGCCGACCATCGCGCCGAACTGCGATGCGCCGGCGAGCGGTGTCGGGTCGTATTCGTAGACGGTCTGCGAGCTCTGGCCGCTGTTGCGCGCATAACCGAGGTTCACGTAGGCCACGGTGCGTTTCGACAGCGCGTAGGTGGTGCTCGCGATGAACAGCGTCGGGTGGCCGATCGCCGGCGTGTGCGAATCGGTGTGATAGACGCCCGCGTTCAGCCCGATGCCACCCGACGTCAGATAACGGGCGCCGCCCCAGACGATCGTGCGGGCGGCATCGAGGTCGCCGGTCAGGCGTTCGATGCCCGCGTAGAGCGTGAGCGGCAGCGTCGCGAACGCGTAACGCGCGGCGAGCGTGCCGAGTTCGCGGCGGCGCGCGGAGGCGTCGTCCGCGGCCGACGCGTCGCCGTGCGCCTGATGCAGCACCGCGCTGATCGACAGCCCGTTGCTGGCGTACTGACCGCCGAGCTCGAGCACGCGTCCGGCGCGCGTATTGCCCGCGACGCCGGCGGTCGCGACGAGGGCCTCGACATCGAAGCCGGCGAACGTCGGAGACTGGTACTTGATCGAGTGGTCGATGAAGTTCGCCGTGATCGGCACGAGCACGCCCTGGCCGCTGTACGACGCGTACCACAGCGGGTCGTAGAACAGCGTCTTGTCGAACAGCACGCTGAACTGTCGGCCGAGCGTCACGGTACCGACGGGCCCCGCGATGCCGACGTACGCGCCGCGGAAGAACGCGTAGCCCGGCACGGTCGAGGTGCCGTCGTTGATGTTGAGGCCCTGTTCGAGCTTGAACAGCGCGCGCCAGCCGCCGCCGAGATCCTCGGAGCCTTTCAGCCCGACCTGCGAAGGCAGGATGCCGTAGTTCTGCAACTGTACGGCCGCGTGCCGTCCGTCGGCATGCGTCAGGTACTGCACGCCGGCGTCGAGCGCGCCGTACAGCGTGAGGGTCGATTGCGCGTGCGCGGCAAGGCTGCACGCGGCGAGCGCCGTGGCGGCCGCCGTGCGGATGAAGCGGGATGTCATCACGTGGGGTTCTCCATACCGTTCTGCATCGTTTGTTGTTGGCGTTGTCGCGACGCAGTGTCTGCAGCGGGAAAACCGCTGACCAGTCGTGCAGATGAACGGTGAGGAAAACCCGCGGTGCCCAGGGTGGACGTGCCGCGACACCGCGATGCGGCGTGCTGCGCAGCAGCAACGGGCGGCGCACCGTTCAAATGGATGGGGTTGCGGCGTGTTCCGGCGGCGGAGCCCGCCAAAAATGCCGGTCGCTATAATCGGCCGGTCTGCGTTGCGTGCATCAGCGGCCCGATCGGGCAGGGGAGCGGAAGGTGAGGATCACCACGGATATCGGACAGGATCTCGATGCGCTGCGCGACGTGCCGGCCGCGATCGTGCTCGACGAATCCGCATGGCCGCCGCTGCCGTCCCGCCGCGCCGATTTCGACGGCGTGACGCGCGGCGACGCGGCGCGACGCGAACTCGGCCTGATGCTGCTCGACCTGTATGCGGTCGCCGCGCAGTCGAGCATCGGCGAATTCGAGTGCCGCTTCTTTTCGCTGCTGCAGGGGCTCATCCCGTTCGACGCCGCGTGGACCGGCGTCGCGACGCACACGCCGACCGGCCCCGTGATGCACAACAGTTTCCTGTACCGTCTTCCGCACGCGTTCTTCAGCGACTGGAAACGCGTGCGTGACTGCGATCCGCTCGCGCAACGCACGCTGCTCGGCGCGCACGGTCGCGCGGTGCGTCTGTCGGTCGTCGAGCCCGGATTTGACGCGCGGTTTCGCGACTGGTGCGTGAAGTACGGGCTGGCGCAACTGATGTGCGTGTGTACGCTCGATCGCCGCTTCGGGCTGACGACGTTCATGTCGATCTATCGCCAGGGCCTGAATCGTCCGTTCAGCGACGACGACGCGAGTCGCTTCGAGGAAGTGGTTCCGCATCTGGCGGCCGCGCTGACGATCAACCGCGCGGCACAGCTCACGCGCGAGCGTGCCGATGCGGTGGCGCCGGCGCCGGCGGCGCGCGCGCTGTGCGACAACTTCGGCGTGCTGCATCACGCTGATCACGGCTTCGACGAAGTGCTGCGGACTGAATGGCCGGCGTGGACGGGCCCGCGCGTGCCGGAGCCGCTGGTCGCGCATGTGCGGCGCCAATCGGGCCAGCCGTACGTCGGCGACGCGCTGCGCATCCAGTGCGTGCCCATCGCGGGACTGTTCCAGATCGAGGCGCGGCCGCGCTCGCTGCTCGACCGGCTGAGCCCGCGCGAGCTCGCGGCGATTCGCTATTACGGTGCCGGCCGTTCGCACAAGGAGGTCGCGCAGCAGATGGCGATCTCGCCGACGACGGTGCGTCACTATCTGCGCTGCGCGTACCGCAAGCTCGGCATGCACGACAAGAGCCAGATCGCCGGCGTGCTCGGCGCGACGGGCGGCACGAACGACGACGAACCTGTGGAGGCGGTCATCGCACCGCGCTGAACCGCTCATGCGAACACGGCCGCGCAGATGCTTGCATAAATGGTTGTATCCGCAACCATTGGGCGCTATGCTCGTCGGCTCCGGGTAGACGGATTTTCATCATGAACGACACGAATTCAGGGTCGGTGCGCGCTGCGGTGGTCGGGGTCGGCGCGATCGGCGGGTTGCTCGCGGCCGCACTGTCGCGGGCCGGCATGACGGTGAGCGCATTCGCGCGCGGCGCGACGCTCGATGCACTGAACGCGCACGGCGTGCGCGTGATCGACGAGGCGGGGACCGAGTCGTCGGTCCCGGTGCGCGCGAGCGACGACGCGGCCGCGCTCGGCGTGCAGGACTACGTGGTGATCGCGCTGAAAGCGCAGGCGCTGCCGGCGCTGGCCGCGCGCGTTGCGCCGCTGGTCGGGCCCGGCACGGTGATTGTCGCCGCGATGAACGGGTTGCCGTGGTGGTTCACGCACGGGTTAGCGGGCCCGCTCGACGGCGTGCCGCTCGATGCTGTCGATCCGGCGGGGGCGGTCTCGGCAGCGCTGCCGCCCGCGCAGGCGATCGGCTGCGTCGTGCACCTGTCGTCGAGCACCGACGCGCCGGGTATCGTGCGCCGCGGCCGCGGCAACCGTCTGATCGTTGGCTCGCCCGATCCGCGGCTCGATGCGTCGACGGCGCGCTTCGCGGCGGCGCTCGCCGCGGGCGGTTTCGACGTCGAGTCGACCCCGGCGATCCGCACCGAGATCTGGGCAAAGCTGTGGGGCAACATGAACATGAACCCGTTGAGCGCGCTGACGGGTTCGACCGCCTCGCAACTGCTTGACGATCCGTTCACGCAGGAACTCGCGTTGCGGATGATGGAGGAGGCGGCCGCGATCGGCGCGAAGCTGGGTCTCGATACGGGAATGAGCGGGCCGGAGCGGATTGCCGTGACGCGCAAGCTCGGCGCGTTCAAGACGTCGATGCTGCAGGATTTCGAGGCCGGGCGAGCACTGGAGATCGGACCGATCCTCGGCGTGTTTCCGGAACTGGGACGCAAGCTCGACGTGCCGACGCCGTATTGCGACGCGGTGCTGGGATTGCTGCGTCAACGTGCGGCGAACAGCGGGCTATAGCGGAGGGGGATCGCGGCGCCTGCCCGGCACGCGGAGAGGGCGGCGACGCGCCGGGTAGGCGTCCGGTAGCCATGGCAAGGGAAGCCGGGCACGCCGCCCGTGCGCTTGCGCGACTGGAAGGCCCGCAGGATTCATCTGAAATGACGCGACGGGCGCTGGGCCCCGCTTGAAGCGCGTGCGGGGCCGCTGAGGCGATCCCGGTGCATGCCGCACCTTCGCCACGCGGGTGCGGCGCCGATTGCACCCGTATTGCGACTCAGTCGTCGCGTTCGACCGCGTGCGCGACGACCTTGTCGAGCAGTCGCTCGAACGTCTGGCGCTCGCTCTCGGACAGGCACGCGAGCAAGCCGTCATTCCACTTGCGCACGATCGGCATGATCTTGCGATGCAGCGCACGGCCGTCGGCGGTCAGCGCGATCAGCACGATCCGGCCGTCTTCCTCGCTCGCACTGCGCTGGAGCAGCCCCTGGCGCAGCAGCGCTTCCGCCGCGCGGCTCGCCTGGCTTTTGTCGAGATTGGTATGGCGGGCGAGATCCATGATCGAAAACGGACCGAAGGCGCCGACGGCGGCGATCACCCGCGCCTCGGGAAGCGAGATGTCCAGCTTGTGCCGGTATACCTCGGCGATCCCGCGGTCGGATCGCTTCGTGAGCGCATGGAGGCGATAGGTCAGAAACTGATCGAGCCCGGCTTGGCGGCCTTTCATGTCGAATCCTGAAGAAAAAGGGCGGGCCCGATTGTTCCTGTATCGCGCGCTCGGGTCAACGGTCAGTGTGCGCCGTACTTCAGCCGTGTCAACTGTTCGGCTTCGTTCGCGAGCAGGTTCGCCGCGTCGCGGATCGCGACGTCGAGCGTGATCGGGCCGGGCGCGGGCGAGAAGCAGCCGGAAAAGTGTTCGGATAGGCGCGGCAGCGCGGCCGGGTCGACCGCGCCCGACAGCAGCGACGCGGGCACGCCCGCGGCCCGCGCATGACGGCAGGCGATGAACGGTGCCTTGCCGTGCAGCGTCTGCACGTCGGAGCGGCCTTCGCCGGTAATCAGCCAGTCGGCGCCGGCGAGCGCGGCATCGAGCCCGATTTGCCGCGCGACGACTTCCGCGCCGGCTTCGAACTGTGCGCCCAGCATGTGCAGCGCGAATCCGAGGCCGCCCGCGGCGCCGGCGCCCGGCCGGTCGCGGGCGCGCCGGTCGAGCGCGGTCTCGAGCAGGTCGGCGAAACGGCCGAGCGCGGCGTCGAGGGTCGCGACCTGCTCGGACGTCACGCCCTTTTGCGGACCAAACACCGCGGTCGCACCGTGCGCGCCCGTCAGCGGATTGTCGACGTCGGACATGCCGATGAATTCCGCTTCCTTCAGGCGCGGATCGAGCCCCGACGCGTCGATCCGCGCGATATCGGCGAGCCGCGCCGGGACCGGTTCGACCGGCTGGCCCGCCGCGTCGAAGCATTTCAGGCCGAGGCCCGCGAGCAATCCCGCGCCCGCGTCGTTGGTGCTGCTGCCGCCGAGCGCGACGAAGAAGCGGCGCACGCCCTCGTCGAGCAGCATGCGGATCGCTTCGCCCATGCCGCGCGTGCTGCGCGCGTCAACGGGCACGCTCATGCCGACCGCGTCGGTGATCCCGACGACCTCGGCCGTCTCGACGATCGCGGTGCGCGCGTCGATCACGCCGACGGCCGCGTCGCGTGCCGCGAGCGACGCGCCGGCCACCCGCAGCGCGCGCCGCGTGCCGCCGCCCGCCAGCATCGCGTCGAGCGTGCCTTCGCCGCCGTCGGCCATCGGGCAGCAGCGCACGATCGCATCGGGACGGGCACGGCGGATGCCGGCGGCGATCGCGTCCGCGACCTGCTCGGCGGAAAGCGAGCCTTTGAACGAATCGGGCGCGATGACGACGACAGGCGCGGACGGGTGTTGCGGCATGGTGTCTCCGGAAGGCGTGTTTGATGTGAAGAATGGCGTCCGCGACCGCGGCGCATGCTCAATCGGAGCTTACAGGATGGCGGCCCGGCGGTGGATACGCCGTTCGGCATAGCGGCGATCCGCGCGCATTGCCGTCGACAGACGCGGACGGCACGACCGGTCTGCGTCGTTGTCGTGCCGATCTGGCGGTACGAGGAAAATTGTTTGCTAGAATAGTCGATTCTTCCGGCCAAAGCCGTGCTCCGAGCCGCTTGCGCTAGCCATCCGGCGCGTGCAGGGATGGCGTGGCGCTCCGGCGCGGCGTGTGCATGCGATGCACCTCACGCCGCAGGCAGGCACGGCAAGGAAAACCCGATTCGCTCGAATAATTTTAGGACGATTGAAGCCATGGCTAACGTTGTTGAGAACCTCGGCAAGCTTGAACGCCGCGTGACGATTTCCCTGCCGAAGGACACCGTGCAGAAGGAAATCGACGCCCGTATCCAGAAACTCGCGAAGAACGTTCGCATGCCGGGTTTCCGCCCGGGCAAGGTGCCGCTCAAGATGGTCGCCCAGCAGTACTCGGGCCAGGTCGAGGCGGAAGTGCTGAGCGACAAGATCGGCCAGGAATTCTTCACGATCAGCCGTGCGGAAAACCTGCGCGTGGCCGGCCAGCCGAGCTTCGAGCCGAAGCAGGAGCAGGCTGAGGATGCATACGCGTTCGACGCGACGTTCGAGGTCTACCCGGAAGTGAAGATCGGCGATCTGGCGACGGCTGAAGTCGAACGCTCGACGACGACGATCGGCGACGCTGAAATCGACCGCACGCTGGATATCCTGCGCAAGCAGCGCGTGCACTACCACGCTCGCGGCGAAGCCGGCGAGCACGGTGACGGCGGTGCGGACACCGCAGCGAAGAACGGCGACCGCGTGACGGTCGACTTCGTCGGCAAGATCGACGACGTCGCGTTCCAGGGCGGCACGGCCGAAGACTTCCCGTTCGTGCTCGGCGAAGGCCGCATGCTGCCGGAATTCGAAACGGCGGCGCTGGGCCTGAAGGTCGGCGAACAGCGTACGTTCGATCTGAAGTTCCCGGACGACTACCACGGCAAGGACGTGGCGGGCAAGACGGCGCAATTCACGGTCACGATGAAGAAGATCGAGTGGCCGCACATGCCGGAAATCGACGGCGAATTCGCGAAGTCGCTCGGCATCGAAGACGGCGACCTGACGAAGATGCGCGCCGAAATCAAGGAAAACCTCGAGCGCGAAGCGAAGCGTCGCACGCAAGCCATCGTCAAGAACCAGGTGATGGACGCACTGCTGAAGATTTCCGAACTCGACGTGCCGAAGGCGCTGATCGAGCAGGACCAGCAACGCCTCGTCGAAATGGCTCGCCAGGATCTGGCGCAGCGCGGCGTGCCGAACGCGAAGGACGCACCGATCCCGGCCGAGATGTTCGCCGAGCAGGCAGAGCGTCGCGTGAAGCTGGGCCTCGTGCTGGCCGAGCTCGTGAAGGCGAACGGCCTCGAAGCGAAGCCGGAGCAGATCCGCGCGGAAGTCGACGAATTCGCGAAGAGCTACGAAGACCCGAAGGAAGTGGTCCGCTGGTATTATTCGAACCAGCAGCGCCTCGCCGAGATGGAAGCGTTCGTCGTTGAAAGCAACGTCGTCGACTTCGTGCTGGGCAAGGCAAAGGTGACGGACAAGGAAGTGAGCTTCGAGGCACTCGCGAGCGCATCGGCGCAAGCGTAAGTGTCGCTCTAGCGGCGTGCCGGCTGTCGGAGCGACGGCCCGCACGCCGTTTCTACGTCAAGCGCACGGTTGCCATTAATATGGCGATTGAGCGGGCGGCTTCCCTCCGTTCAATTTTCCATTCGAACAAGGCTCATTGAATGATCACTCGCGCTGAATTGCTGGACATGCTTGCTTCGAATGCGCCGCAGGGTTTCGAGGCGCAAGCACTGGGGCTGGTGCCGATCGTCGTCGAAACGAGCGGCCGCGGCGAGCGTTCGTACGATATCTATTCGCGTCTCCTGAAGGAGCGCCTGGTGTTCATGGTCGGCGAAGTGAACGACCAGACCGCCAACCTCGTGGTCGCGCAATTGCTGTTCCTCGAGAGCGAGAATCCCGACAAGGACATCAGCCTCTACATCAACAGCCCGGGCGGGTCGGTATCGGCCGGCATGGCGATCTACGACACGATGCAGTTCATCAAGCCGGACGTGTCGACCCTCTGCATGGGCCTCGCGGCCAGCATGGGCGCGTTCCTGCTCGCGTCGGGCGCGAAGGGCAAGCGTTTCGCGCTGCCGAACTCGCGCGTGATGATTCACCAGCCGCTCGGCGGCGCGCGCGGCCAGGCATCCGACATCGAGATCCAGGCACGCGAAATCCTCTACCTGAAGGAGCGGCTGAATAATCTGCTCGCGCAGCATACGGGCCAGGACGTCGAGCGCATCGCCCGCGACACCGACCGTGATAACTTCATGTCGAGCGAAGATGCGAAGGCGTACGGGCTGATCGATCAGGTGCTGCTGAAGCGCCCGTGAGCTTAAGTAGGGTGCCGCCCCGATTCGGGCGGTGCCCCCGCAATGTCCCGAGTGCCCTGAGCATCTGCGGCAAGCGCATCCAGCCGGCTCCGGTCGCGCCCTAGGCGCGGCGTCCGGAGCATTCGGCGTATCATGTCATTTACCTGTCCGGAGGCTCTACATTCATGGCGGACAAAAAAGGTTCGAACAGCGAGAAGCTGTTGTATTGTTCGTTTTGCGGCAAGAGCCAGCATGAGGTGAAGAAACTCATCGCGGGCCCGTCGGTATTCATCTGCGATGAGTGCATCGACCTCTGCAACGAGATCATTCGCGACGAGGCGGCTGCCGCCGGCGTCGAGGCCAGCCTGTCCCGGTCGGATCTGCCGAGCCCGCAGGAAATTCGCGACATCCTCGATCAGTACGTGATCGGCCAGGAGCGCGCGAAGAAGATCCTCGCGGTGGCCGTGTACAACCACTACAAGCGCCTGAAGCATCTCGACAAGAAGGACGATGTCGAGCTGTCGAAGAGCAACATCCTGCTGATCGGCCCGACGGGCTCCGGCAAGACGCTGCTCGCGCAGACGCTCGCGCGGTTGCTGAACGTGCCGTTCGTGATCGCCGATGCGACGACGCTGACCGAAGCCGGCTACGTCGGCGAGGACGTCGAGAACATCATCCAGAAGCTGTTGCAGAACTGCAACTACGAGGTCGACAAGGCCCAGCGCGGGATCGTCTACATCGACGAAATCGACAAGATCAGCCGCAAGTCGGACAACCCGTCGATCACGCGCGACGTGTCGGGCGAGGGCGTCCAGCAGGCACTGCTGAAGCTCGTCGAGGGCACGATGGCGTCGGTGCCGCCGCAGGGCGGCCGCAAGCACCCGAACCAGGATTTCATCCAGGTCGATACGACCAACATCCTGTTCATCTGCGGCGGCGCGTTCGACGGGCTCGAGAAGGTGATCACCGATCGCACCGAAAAGACGGGCATCGGCTTCGGCGCGACGGTCAAGAGCAAGCAGGAGCGCGACGCGGGCGAAGTGCTGCGCGAAACGGAACCGGAAGACCTGATCAAATTCGGTCTGATCCCCGAATTGATCGGCCGTCTGCCGGTGGTCGCGACGCTCGGCAAGCTCGATGAAGCCGCGCTGATGAAGATCCTCGTCGAGCCGAAGAATGCGCTCGTCAAGCAGTATCACAAGCTGTTCGCGATGGAGCGCGTCGAGCTGGAAATCCGGCCGGGCGCGCTGCAGGCAGTCGCACGCAAGGCGATCCGCCGCAAGACCGGCGCGCGCGGTTTGCGTTCGATCATCGAACAGGCATTGCTCGACGTGATGTATGAGCTGCCGGCGATGAAAGGGGTCAGCAAGGTCATCATCGACGAGAACGTCATCGATGGCGACGGCAAGCCCCTGCTGATCTATGAGGACACGCCGAAGGTGGCGGGTTCGAACTGACCGGCTTGCCGACGATGTTCTGCGAAAAAGGCCGTTCATGAGACCGTGGGCGGCTTTTTTTCGTTTATCTTGTGGGTAACTCTGACTCGACACGCGGTGGTTACTTTCTTACCGAATATTTCCCGCACTTGAAGGCTTGCAATTCGTTGTGGCGGCCTCAATTACCGAACAATTGATTCCACTCATGGGGAAATGAAATGTCAGGCACCCAACTTCTCCCGCCGGAACGCATTACGCTCCCGCTGCTGCCGCTGCGGGATGTCGTCGTTTTCCCGCACATGGTGATTCCGCTCTTCGTGGGCCGGCCGAAATCGATCAAGGCCCTCGAAGCAGCGATGGAAGGCGGCAAGCACATCATGCTCGTCGCCCAGAAGACCGCGGCCAAGGACGAACCGACCGAAAAGGACATGTACGAGGTCGGTTGTATCGCCAACATCCTGCAGATGCTGAAGCTGCCGGACGGCACCGTGAAGGTGCTCGTCGAGGGCCTGCAGCGTGCGAAGGCGTTGTCGATCGAAGAGCAGGAGACGCAGTTCTCCTGTGAAGTCATGCCGCTCGAGCCCGATCACGCCGACAGCGCGGAAACGGAAGCGCTGCGCCGCGCGATCGTGTCGCAGTTCGACCAGTACGTGAAGCTGAACAAGAAGATCCCGCCGGAAATTCTCACGTCGCTGTCGGGCATCGATGAAGCAGGCCGCCTCGCGGACATGATCGCCGAGCGTCTGCCGCTGAAGCTCGACCAGAAGCAGCACATCCTCGAGATGTTCCCGGTCATCGAGCGCCTCGAGCACCTGCTCGCGCAGCTCGAAGCCGAGATCGACATCCTGCAGGTCGAAAAGCGCATCCGCGGGCGCGTGAAGCGCCAGATGGAAAAGAGCCAGCGCGAGTATTACCTGAACGAGCAGGTCAAGGCGATCCAGAAGGAACTGGGCGAAGGCGAAGAGGGTGCGGACCTCGAGGAACTCGAGAAGCGCATCAACGCCGCGCGCATGCCGAAGGAAGCGAAGAAGAAGGCCGATGCCGAGCTCAAGAAGCTGAAGCTGATGTCGCCGATGTCGGCGGAAGCGACCGTCGTGCGCAACTACATCGACACGCTGATCGGCCTGCCGTGGCGCAAGAAGAGCAAGGTCAACAACGACCTGTCGAACGCCGAGCAGGTGCTCGACGAGGATCACTTCGGCCTCGAGAAGGTGAAGGAACGCATCCTCGAGTATCTCGCGGTGCAGCAGCGCGTCGACAAGGTCAAGGCGCCGATCCTGTGCCTCGTCGGGCCCCCGGGCGTCGGCAAGACCTCGCTCGGCCAGTCGATCGCTCGCGCGACGAACCGCAAGTTCGTCCGCATGGCGCTCGGTGGCGTGCGTGACGAAGCCGAGATTCGCGGCCACCGCCGCACGTACATCGGCTCGATGCCGGGCAAGATCCTGCAGAGCCTGGCGAAAGTCGGCGTGCGCAATCCGCTCTTCCTGCTCGACGAAGTCGACAAGATGGGCATGGATTTCCGCGGCGATCCGTCGTCGGCGCTGCTCGAAGTGCTCGATCCGGAACAGAACCACACGTTCGCCGATCACTACATCGAAGTCGACTTCGACCTGTCGGACGTGATGTTCGTCGCGACGTCGAACTCGCTGAACATCCCGCCGCCGCTGCTCGACCGGATGGAAGTGATTCGTCTGTCGGGTTACACGGAAGACGAGAAGGTCAGCATCGCGCAGCGTTACCTGCTGCCGAAGCAGAAGAAGAACAACGGCCTGAAGGAAGGCGAGATCGAGGTCGCCGAGCAGGCGATCCGCGACATCATCCGCTACTACACGCGCGAAGCCGGTGTGCGTTCGCTCGAGCGGGAAGTGTCGAAGATCTGCCGCAAGGTCGTGAAGATGCTGTTGCTGAAGAAGGCATCGGGCGCGATCAAGGTCGATGGCGAAAACCTCGATACGTTCCTCGGCGTGCGCAAGTACGACTTCGGCCTCGCGGCGAAGGAAAACCAGGTCGGTCAGGTGACGGGCCTCGCGTGGACGGAAGTCGGCGGCGACCTGCTGACGATCGAAGCCGCGGTGATGCCGGGCAAGGGCAACGTGATCCGCACGGGTTCGCTCGGCGACGTGATGAAGGAGTCGGTCGAGGCTGCACGTTCGGTCGTGCGCTCGCGTTCGCGCCGTCTGGGTATCAAGGACGAAGCGTTCGAGAAGCAGGACATCCACATCCACGTGCCGGAAGGCGCGACGCCGAAGGACGGTCCGTCCGCCGGCGGTGCGATGACGACCGCGCTGGTGTCGGTGCTGACGGGGATCCCCGTGCGTGCCGATGTCGCGATGACGGGCGAGATCACGCTGCGTGGCGAAGTGCTGCCGATCGGCGGGCTGAAGGAAAAGCTGCTGGCTGCGCATCGCGGCGGCATCAAGCTCGTGCTGATCCCGGAAGAGAACGTGAAGGATCTCGCGGACATTCCGGACAACGTGAAGAACGCGATCGAGATCGTGCCGGTCCGCTGGATCGACAAGGTGCTCGAACTCGCGCTCGAGCGTACGCCGACCCCGCTGCCGCCGGAAGAAGAGGCGAAGGCTGCGGCACCGGTTGGCGAGGCGGCGACGGATGCCGGTTCGACGGAAGTGGTCAAGCACTGAAAACCTGAACGTCGTCCCTGACGGTTGTTCACGAAACCCGCGGCGTGTCCGCGGGTTTTTTTATGTGCGTCGGTATCGCGTGTGTTGAGCGGGGCGTTAAAATTTTTTTGCGCACGGGCTTGGCAAAATGATCGGGGATGAATTAAACTTGCGGGCTCGCTGGTTGTTGATGCCGAAACGCAGATCGCAGCCAGAACGAATCGGAAACGGGTGCTTAGCTCAGCTGGTAGAGCGGCGCCCTTACAAGGCGTAGGTCGGGGGTTCGAGCCCCTCAGCACCCACCAGTTTCCTGATTCAGCCAGACCAAGGAGCGGTAGTTCAGTCGGTTAGAATACCGGCCTGTCACGCCGGGGGTCGCGGGTTCGAGTCCCGTCCGCTCCGCCAAAAAATGAAAAAGCCCGCCTCGTGCGGGCTTTTTCATTTTGCGTCGTCGGTTGCGCCCGTTCGTTGCGCACCTGCTTTTTTCCCGTGCCACCCCGTATGTTGTAATATCGGACGTTTTGTCCAATTTTCCCGTCACGCATGCTCGATTTCTTCCGTAATCACCAGCGCCTGATGATGGCGCTCCTGCTCCTGATCGTGTTGCCGGGGCTGGGTTTCGTCGGGATCCAAGGTTTCCGCGGCTTCTTCGACGACAGCGCGAACGTCGCGGCGGTCAACGGGCACAAGATCACGCGGGTCGAATTCGACGGCGCGTTCCGCCAGCAGATCGACCAGGCGCGCCAGGCGCTCGGCGGGCAGTTCGACATCAAGGCGTTCGACACGCCCGAACATCGCAAGCAAGTGCTCGACGGCCTCATCCAGCAACGCGTGCTGGCCGACGAGACGCAGCGCCTGCACCTGACCGCATCCGACAACGCCGTGCGCGACGCGCTGATGAGCGACCCGATGATCGCGTCGCTGAAGAAACCGGACGGTACGATCGACGTCCAGCGCTACGCGCAACTGTTGTCGTTCCAGGGGATGACGCCCGAGCAGTATCAGGAGCGCGTGCGTTACAGCCTCTCGCTGCAGCAGATTCCGGCGAGCATCGTGGCGAGCGCATTCACGCCGAAGGGGCCGGCGCAGCGGCTGTCGGAACTGGCGGCGCAGCAGCGTGAAGTGCAGGCGCTCGTGCTGAAGACGAGCGACTACGCGGCGAAGGTGCAGCCGACCGACGCGCAGCTCACGGCGTACTACGACGCGCACAAGCAAGCCTTCGCGACGCCGGAAACCGCGACGATCCAGTATCTCGTCTATTCGCCGGCAGCTGCCGCCGCGAGCGCGCAGCCGACCGATGCCGACATCAAGAAGTTCTACGACGACAACCCGACGCACTTCCGCTCGGAAGCGCAGGTGCGCGTGAGCCACATCTTCGTTGCCGCGGCGAGCGACGCAAGCGCAGCCGACAAGGCGGCCGCGAAGGCGAAGGCCGAGCAGCTGCTGGCCGACGTGAAGGCGCATCCGGACCAATTCGCGCAGATCGCGCAAAAGAGCTCGCAGGACGCGCCGTCGGCGGCGAAGGGCGGCGATCTGGGCTTCATCACGCGCGGCTCGACGGCGGGCGGCAAGGCGTTCGACGATGCCGCGTTCGCGCTCAAGCAGGGCGACGTGAGCGGTATCGTGCAATCGGACCTCGGTTTTCACATCCTGAAGGCGACGGAAGTGAAGCCGTCGGTGGTCAAGCCGTTCGCCGACGTGAAGGACCAGATCGCAGTCGAACTGAAGCAGCAATACGCGGCGAAGGCGTTCTCGGACAACGCGGAAGGCTTCACGTCGACCGTCTATGAAAAGGCGAAGACGCTGCAGCCGGCCGCCGACAAGTACAAGCTGACGATCCAGACGGCCACCGTCACGCCGACGCCGAATCCGCAACTGCCGCCGACGAGCCCGCTGAACAACCCGAAGTTCCTCGCCGCTGTGTTCGCGAACGACTCCGTGAAGAACCAGAACAACACGCAGGCGATCGATGTGGGCAACAACACGCTGATCTCGGCGCGCGTGACCGACTACAAGCCGGCTGCCGTGCCGGCGCTCGACGCGATCAAGGATGTGGTGCGTCAGAAGGTCATCGCCGAGCAGGCCGCGGAACTCGCGAAGAAGGACGGCGCGGCGAAGCTGGCCGAACTGCAGAAGTCGAAGTCGGCCGATGGCTTCACGCCCGCGCAGAAGGTGTCGCGCACGCAGTCGCAGGGCCTGACGCCGGCGGCGCTGAGCGCCGTCTACAAGGTCGATGCGAAGACGCTGCCGGCATACGTCGGTGTCGATCTCGGCGCGGACGGCTACGCGATCTATCGCGTGAATGCGGTGATCCCGGGCACGGCCGTCGATCCGCAGCAACTCGCGGCCGCGCAGCAGCAGATGGCGCAGGTCGAAGCGCAAAGCGAAGGCGAGGCGTATCTCGCTGCCCTGCGCGACCGCTCGAAGGTGAAGCTGTACGGCACCACGCCGAGCCAGTCGCAGGACGGCGGCAGCTAAGCCCCGATCATGCGACAACCCAGCGAAGCGCCGTTCACGGTTTCGCGTGCAGCAACAAAAAGCCCCGCTCTAAACGGGGCTTTTTGCTTTCCGGCGGCGGCGCGTCGCGAGGTCAGCCGCGCGGCTTGCCGAGCAGCGGCTTCAGCGCCGGCCAGACGTTGTCGAGCAGGATGCCCTGCGCCTGTTGCGCGGGATGCATCTGGTCCGACTGGAACATCTCCGGCTTGTTCTCGATGCCGGCCAGCAGGAACGGCACGAGCGGTACGCCGAGTTCCTTCGACAGGCGCGTGTAGACCGCATGGAATTTCTGCGTGTAGTCGGGCCCGTAGTTGGGCGGCACGTACATGCCGACCAGCACGACCTTCGCGCGCGCTTGCCGCGCATCGGTGATGATGTCGCGCAGGTTCTGTTCGGTCGTCGCGAGCGGCACGCCGCGCAGCGCGTCGTTCGAGCCGAGCTCGACGACGACGATCGACGGCTTCAGCCGTTGCAGCACCGCAGGTAGTCGCGCACGGCCACCGCTCGTGGTGTCGCCGCTGACGCTTGCGTTCGCGACGCTATAATCGATCCGCTCGGTCGCGAGCCGTTGCCGCAGCAACGCAACCCAGCCGGTGTCGCGCGGCAACCCGTATTCGGCCGACAGGCTGTCGCCGAGCACGACGAGCGCGGGCTGGCCCGATGTCGGGGCCGCCGTCGTCGCAGCGCGTGCGGGTACGTTTGCTGCGAGCAGAGTACCCAGCAGTGCGGCGAGCGCCGCGCGTCTTTTCCAGCGGAATGTCGTGTCCATGTTCAAGATTACCGATCCGATCATCGAAGTCCATGACGTGTGCAAGCGGGTCGCCGACGCAACGGGCGAGCTGACGATCCTCGACGGCATCACGTTCGCCGTGCGGCCCGGCAGCAGCCTCGCGATCGTCGGCGCATCGGGGTCGGGCAAATCGACGCTGCTCGGCCTGCTTGCGGGGTTGGACAGCGCGACGAGCGGCACGGTTCGCCTGCTCGGTCGCGCGCTCGACCAGCTCGACGAGGACGAGCGCGCCGCGCTGCGCAACGGCGCGGTCGGGTTCGTGTTCCAGTCGTTTCAGTTGATGCCGCACCTGACGGCACTCGAGAACGTGATGCTTCCGCTCGAACTGCAGGGCGGCATCAACGCGCGCGACGCGGCCGATCGGGCGCGCGCATTGCTCGTGCAGGTCGGTCTCGGCGAGCGCACCGCGCATTATCCGAAGCTGCTGTCCGGTGGCGAGCAACAGCGCGTCGCGCTCGCGCGCGCGTTCGTCACGCATCCCGCAATCCTGTTCGCCGACGAACCGACCGGCAGTCTCGATGCAGCCACGGGCCACGCCGTCATCGACCTGATGTTCGAACTGAACCGCACGCACGGCGCGACGCTCGTGCTCGTCACGCACGATGCGGAACTCGCGCGGCGCTGCGCGACGACGGTCACCATCGACGCCGGCCGCATCGTCACGCCGCACGCGGCTTAGCGCGAGACCGAATTGCTTGCTGGCCGCGCCGGCTGGATCGCCCGGTGCGGCCGGCATGCGTTCGACGCTGTCGCGTCAGCGCTTGAGTGCCGCACGCGCGCGCTCGATCAGCGCGGTCGTCGACGAATCGTGCTTCGCGGGATCGACCGATTCGGCCGACAGGTCGGCTTCGACGACCTTGCCGAGAATCTTGCCGAGCTCGACGCCCCACTGGTCGAACGGATTGATGTCCCACACCGTTGCCTGCACCAGCACCTTGTGCTCGTAGAGCGCGATCAGCGCGCCGAGCGAGCGCGGCGTCAGCGCATCCACCAGCAGCGTCGTCGTCGGGCGGTTGCCGGGGAACGTCAGGTGCGGCGCGAGCGCTTCCTTGCCGGGTCCGGCGACCTCGCGCGCTTCGTCGAGCGTGCGGCCGAGCATCAGCGCTTCACTCTGCGCGAAGCAGTTCGCGAGCAGCTTCGGATGATGGCTCGCGAGCGGATGCTCGGGCGTCAGCACGGCGATGAAGTCGATCGGCACGATCGTCGGGCCCTGGTGCAGCATCTGGAAAAACGCGTGCTGGCCGTTGGTGCCCGGCTCGCCCCACGTGACGGCCGACGTCGGGTAGTCGACGAACGTGCCGTCCAGGCGCGCGGACTTGCCGTTGCTTTCCATTTCGAGCTGCTGCAGGTACGACGGCAGGTAGTGCAGCGCTTCCGAATACGGCGCGACGAGATAGCTCTGCGAGCCGAAGAAGTTGCGGTACCAGATGCCGATCAGGCCGAGCAGCACCGGCAGGTTGCGCTCGAGCGGCGCTTCGCGGAAATGGCGGTCCATGTCGTTCGCGCCGGCGAGCAGTTCGTCGAACTGCTCGGGCCCGATCGCGATCATGATCGACAGGCCGACCGCCGACCACAGCGAATAGCGGCCGCCGACCCAGTCCCACATTTCGAACACGTTGTCGGCGGAGATGCCGAACTTCACGACTTCGGCCGGGTTCGCCGACACGCCGACGAAGTGCTTCGCGAGCGCGTCTTCCGGGCAGCCGCGCGCGACGAACCAGTCGCGCAGCGAGCGTGCGTTCGTCATCGTCTCGAGTGTCGTGAAGGTCTTCGACACGATGATCGCGAGCGTTTCCTCAGGGTCGACCTGTTCGAGCACGCGCGCGAGATCGGCGCCGTCGACGTTCGACACGAAGTGTGTCGAAATGTCCGGCGTCGCGACATGGTGCAGCGCGTGCGTGACCATCTTCGGTCCGAGATCCGAGCCGCCGATGCCGATGTTGATCACGTGGCGGATGCGCTTGCCGGTATAGCCGGTCCATGCGCCGCTGCGCACCGCGCGTGCGAAGGTCGCCATCTTCGCGCGCTCGGCGCTGACCTGGGCATGGAACGGCGCGTGCGGGTCGGTCGCGCGCAATGCCGTGTGCAGCGCGGCGCGGCCTTCGGTCGGGTTGACGATCTCGCCGGCGAACATCGCGTCGCGGCGCGCCTCGACGCCCGCTTCACGGGCCAGCTGCACGAGCAGGCGCAACGTGTCGTCGTTGATGCGGTTCTTCGAGAAGTCGGCCGCAAGGCCGCCGCCAGGGATCGTGAAGCGTTCGGCGCGGGTCGGCGCGCGGTCGTTTTCCGGCGCGAACCAGTCGCGCAGCCGCGCGTGGCGGATCTGTTCGAAATGGGATTGAAGGGCAGTCCAGGCGGGGAGCGAATTCAGCGTCATGACGGTTCGAGTGAAGCGTGAATCGGGAGGAATGCCGCGCCGGCGCATCGGGATCGGAACGCCGGCGGACGAGCGGGCCCGCCGTGCGGCGGGGCACCCAGTATAGCGGCGTTATATGTCGGCGCGCGCCGACGGGTAAAAAAGGCGATTGATCAGCGTGCGCACCATCGGCGCGAGTTCGCCCGCGGTGAGGCCGGCCGGACCCGTGCCGTTCGCGGTCAGCGTGTCGGCCGCGAGACCGTGCAGGTATACGCCCGCAAGCGCGGCTTCGTACGGCGCGACGCGCTGCGCGAGCAACGCGCCGATCAGGCCGCCGAGCACGTCGCCGGTGCCGCCGGTGGCGAGCGCTGCATTGCCGGTCGGATTGATCGTCAGGCGGCCGTCGGGCGCCGCAATCACCGTGCCCGAACCCTTCAGCACGACGATGCTCGCGTAGCGCGCGGCCAGCGCCTGGGCCGCGGCCAACCGGTCGTGCTGCACGGTCGCGGTGTCGCTGCCGAGCAGCCGCGCTGCCTCGAGCGGATGCGGTGTCAGCACGCACGCGTTGCCCCGGGTGCCGCGAGCAACGACGGCGGCCGCGAGGTCGGCGTGCGTCGCGATGAGGTTCAGCGCGTCGGCGTCGAGCAGCGTCGCGGCGTCGTCGTGCGCGAGTACGTCGCGCACGAGGGTGGCCGCAGCCTCGCGCGCGCCGAGGCCGCAGCCTGCAGCGATCGCGGACATCGCATCGAGGTCGAGGCTGTCCGCGCGATGCAGCATCAGTTCGGGAAACGGCGGGTCATACGGCGGCGCGCCGGCGCCGAGAAAGCCGACATGCACCTTGCCGGCGCCCGCGAACAGCGCGGCACGCGCGGCGAGGATCGGCGCGCCGCACATGCCGGTGTCGCCGCCAAGCACCGCCAGGCTGCCGAACGTGCCCTTGTGCGAAGCGAACGCGCGGGCGGGCAGCGCGGCGGCGAACCGTGCCGGCGCATTCAGCACGACGGCTGGCGCGGCGGGCGGTGCGACGCCGAGCGATGCGATGTCGATCTCGCCGGCGAGATCGCGGCCGTCGCCGGTATAGAGGCCGGGCTTCGCGCCGATGAAGGTGAGCGTGTGCGTCGCGGTGACGGCGGCGCCGGCGCCGACGATGCGGCCCGTGTCGCTGTCCAGCCCGCTCGGTACGTCGAGCGCGAGCACGCGGCCGCCGCTTCGGGCATGTGCGGCGATACGCGCGGCCTGGGCAGCGAACGGTCCGTCGAGTGCGCGAGCGAGGCCGATGCCGAACAACCCGTCGACGACCCACGCGTAGTCGTCGAGCGAGGCGGGCGGTTCGGTCGACAGCGGCACGCCGGCCGCGCGCGCGAGGCCGAGCGCCCATTGCGCATCGTCCGGCTTGACCGGCACGGGCATCCAGGCCTGCGTCGCGACGCCGAGCTGCTGCAACTGCGCGGCGGCCACCAGCGCGTCGCCGCCGTTGTTGCCGGGGCCGACCGCGAACCAGACCGGGCGGTCGTCGCCGGCCACCCGTTCGGACAGCCAGTGCGCGGCGGCGGCGCCCGCGCGGCCCATCAGCGTGTGCGGCGGCAGTTCGGCGGTCGCGGCGGCCTCGGCCGCGCGCAGGTCGGCGACGCGTAGCAGCGCGAGCGGGGCGGGGTCGGGAAGCGGGCGGGGATTCGTCATCGCGGGGTCATGGCGGCAGGAGGAGGCCGCCGCGGGACGGGCCCGTGGCGGTCAGTTCGCGAAGCGCGTGGCGCTCAGCGCGGCGAGCGTGTCGGCGGGCCACTGCTGCGTGTTGCCGCTCAGACAGTCGGCCACCACTTTAGCAGACCCGCACGCGAGGCCCCAACCGGCCGGGCCGTGCCCGAAATTGACGAACACGCGCGGATGCGGGGTCGGACCGACGACTGGCAGGCCGTCCGGCGACAGCAGTTGCGTGCCCTGCCACGACAGGGCGGCGGAAATCTTCGCGGCGCCCGGCACCCAGTCGTGGACGGCCTGGCCGAGCAGCGCGAGCGCAGCCTCGGACAGCGGTTCGGGGAGCGGCTTCGCGGTGTCGGCGAGGCTCTGCAGCACGGCGCCGCCACCGATGCGCAGCCGCTGGTGGGTGCGCGTGATGGAGATCCGCTTGATCGAATCGACGACGCTCAGGTGCGGCGCGTGTTCTTCGTACGCGACGGGGGCGGTCAGCGTATGCGCGCGCACCGGATGCAGCGGCAGCCGCCAGCCGAGCCGCTCCAGCAACGGCAGGCTGCCGGCGCCCGCGGCGACCACGATCGCGTCGGCCGACATCACGTCGACCTCGTGCGCCTTCGTCGCGTGCCGGCCGCCGGCCGGCGCGAGCTCGACCGCGGCCCGGCCGGCGTCGACGCGGATCGCGGCAACGTCCGCGCCGAAGCGGAACTGCACGCCGTGCTCGTCGAGCGTCTGCTTGACCAGTTTTGCGAACAGCGGGCAGTTTCCGGTGCGTTCGCTCTCGAGCAGCACGCCGCCGGCAAAGCCGGGCTCGGCCGGCACCGAAGGCTCGAGCGCCGCGCATTCGTCGGCGGTGAGCACCCGGTACGGCTGGTCGAGCGCACGCAGCAGGTCGAGTGCCGGTTGCAGCGCTTCCCAGTCGCGCGGGTCGCGCACGACGTGCAGGATCCCGGGTTTCTGCTCGAATTCGAGCTGGAAGCGCGCCTCGATGTCGGCGAGCGACTCGCGCGACGCGTCGATCAGCGGGCGCAGCCGCGCATACTGCGCGGCGAACGCGTCGGGCTCGCGCAGCGCGGCGAGCTGCTTGACGAAGCGGCGCACGCCGCCGTTGAAGCCCGGCTTGTAGACGATGCCGGTGTCGCGCGGCTGGCGCTGGCGCATGAAGGTCGGGCCGAACCAGACGTCGAGCGGGCTCGGCAGCAGCGTGCCGCCGTCGCCGTAGGTCGCGCCCTGCGCGACGGTCGCGTGGCGTTCGACCATGCATACGCGATGGCCGGCCGCGCGCAGCTGGTAGGCGGTGGCGACGCCGCTGATTCCGCCGCCGATGACAATGACATCCATGAATTGCTTCGATGACGGGCGGCGTGCATGCCGCCCGGTGAGGATTCGCTGACGGGCTCCCGGCCCGGTGAACCAGGAATGATAGCGCCAAAATCGCGCGAACCGGGCTCGCGCGACCTCGTCCGATTCCGCCACCGCGTGGTTGCCGGCTTGCGCGGCCGCGCAAGCCGGCCTGGCGGGCCGCTGTGTGCGGCGGATGCCGGCGCACCGTCGCGGTGCGTGACGGGTGCCGATCAGCCGGTCTGGGATGGCCGACTTCCGGGTATAATTACGGCCTTCCTTTCGCCCCACGTCGCCACCTCGCGCGACTCATCGACGTCAGTCCAGCCCATGGCTCACTTCTCGTGTTTTCCCGGCGCTTCGGCCCTCTCCGATTTCCGTCAAACCCGTCTGCTCGACACGCTCAGGCAAATCGACGCCAACATCGTCGCGGTGCGCGGCCAGTTCCTGCACTTCGTCAATGCGGCCGAGCCGCTGTCGGCTGACGACAGCGCCCGCATCGACGCGCTGATGCACTACGGCGCGCCGTTCGAGCCGGCGGCCGAGAAGGGCACGGCCGAGACCTTCGTCGTGCTGCCGCGCTTCGGCACGGTTTCGCCGTGGGCGAGCAAGGCGACCGACATCGCGCAGCACTGCGGCCTCACGCAAGTGCGCCGCATCGAGCGCGGCGTCGAATTCACGGTCACGCTGAAGTCGGGCTTGCTCGGCGGCAAGAAGGCGCTGTCCGACGACGCGCGCGCAGCCGTCGCGGCCGCGCTGCATGACCGGATGACCGAAAGCGTGGTCGCCACGCGCGACGACGCGAAGCACCTGTTCGACGAACTGCCGGCCAAGCCGCTCGAGATCGTCGACGTGCTGGGCGTCGGCCGTGGCGCGCTCGAGCGTGCGAACGTCGAGCTGGGCCTCGCGCTCGCCGACGACGAGATCGACTACCTGGTCGACGCGTTCCGCAAGCTCGAACGAAACCCGACCGACGTCGAACTGATGATGTTCGCGCAGGCGAACAGCGAGCACTGCCGCCACAAGATCTTCAACGCGCAGTGGACGATCGACGGTGAAGCGCAGGACATGTCGCTGTTCGCGATGATCCGCAACACCGAGAAAATGAGCCCGCAAGGCACGATCGTCGCGTATTCGGACAACTCGTCGATCATGGTCGGCGCCGAAGCCGAGCGCTGGTTCCCGCGCAACGCGGGCGCGGCCGGCGAGCCGGGCGAACGCTACGGTCGCCACACCGAGCTCACCCACACGCTGATGAAGGTCGAGACGCACAATCACCCGACGGCGATCTCGCCGTTCCCGGGCGCGGCGACCGGCGCGGGTGGCGAAATCCGCGACGAAGGCGCGACGGGCCGCGGTGCGCGTCCGAAGGCCGGCCTCACGGGCTTCACCGTGTCGAACCTCGATCTGCCGGGCGCACGTCAGTCGTGGGAAAACGCACGCGACGCGGCCCAGCCGGTCGGCGAGCGCAATCCGAACGATGCGCACGGCCCGTACGGCCGCCCGGACCGCATCGCGTCGCCGCTGCAGATCATGATCGACGGCCCGCTCGGCGGCGCCGCGTTCAACAACGAATTCGGCCGTCCGAACCTCGGCGGCTACTTCCGCGTGTACGAGCAGAACGTCGGCGGCCAGGTACGCGGCTATCACAAGCCGATCATGATCGCGGGCGGCCTCGGCAACATCGCGGATCAACACACGCACAAGCACGACGTGCCGGCAGGCTCGCTGCTGATCCAGATCGGCGGCCCGGGCATGCGGATCGGCATGGGCGGCGGCGCGGCGAGCTCGATGGCGACCGGCGCGAACACGGCCGAACTCGACTTCGACTCGGTGCAGCGCGGCAACCCGGAAATCGAGCGGCGCGCGCAGGAAGTGATCAACGGCTGCTGGCAGCTCGGCGCGGAGAACCCGATCCTGAGCATCCACGACGTCGGCGCGGGCGGCCTGTCGAACGCGTTCCCCGAAATCGTCGACGGCGCGGGCAAGGGCGCGCGCTTCGAACTGCGCAAGGTCGCGCTCGAGGAATCGGGCCTGTCGCCGCGTGAAATCTGGTCGAACGAGGCGCAGGAGCGCTACGTGCTCGCGATCGCGCCGGCCGACCTGCCGCGCTTCGAGGCGATCTGCGCACGCGAGCGCTGCCCGTTCGCAGTGGTCGGCGTCGCGACCGACGAACGCCAGCTGAAGCTCGTCGACGACGAAGCGACGGGCGTCGAGGAATTCCCGGTCGACATGCCGATGGAAGTGCTGCTCGGCAAGCCGCCGCGCATGCATCGCGACGTCACGCGCGTGACGACGGAGCGCGCGCCGGTCGACGTGACGGGCATCGCGCTGTCGGAAGTCGCCGTCGACGTGCTGAAGCACCCGACGGTCGGCAGCAAGTCGTTCCTGATCACGATCGGCGACCGCTCGGTCGGCGGCACGTCGGTGCGCGACCAGATGGTCGGCCCGTGGCAGGTGCCGGTGGCCGACTGCGCGATCACCGCGCTCGACTACGCGGGCTTCAAGGGCGAGGCGATGACGATGGCCGAGCGCACGCCGCTCGCGGTGATCGACGCGCCGGCATCGGGCCGCATGGCCGTCGGCGAGGCGATCACGAACATCGCGAGCGCGCCGATCGCGTCGCTCGACAAGCTGAAGCTGTCGGCGAACTGGATGGCCGCGTGCGGTACGGCCGGCGAAGATGCCGCGCTGTTCGACACGGTCAAGGCGATCGGCATGGAGCTGTGCCCGGCGCTCGGGATCGGCATCCCGGTCGGCAAGGATTCGCTGTCGATGAAAACCAAGTGGGACGAGCAGGGCGTCGCGAAGGAAGTGGTGTCGCCGGTGTCGCTGATCATCTCCGCATTCGCACCGGTCGAGGATGTGCGCCGCCATCTGACGCCGCAACTGCGCCACGTCGCCGACGCGGGCGACAGCGTGCTGATCGCGATCGATCTTGGCCGCGGCAAGAACCGGATGGGTGGCAGCATCTTCGCGCAGGTCACGCAGCAGGTCGGCGACACGACGCCGGACGTCGACGATCCAGAAGACCTCAAGCGCTTCTTCAACGCGATCCAGTCGCTCAATGCGCAAGACAAGCTGCTCGCGTATCACGACCGCTCGGACGGCGGCCTGTGGGCGACGGTGTGCGAAATGGCGTTCGCGGGTCACGCGGGCGTGTCGCTGAACGTCGATATGCTGACGCTCGATCCGAATCACGAATCGGACTACGGCGACGCGAAGGACTGGGCGAAGCAGACGAGCGGCCGTCGCGAGGATCGCACGCTGCGCGCGCTGTTCTCGGAAGAACTCGGCGCCGTCGTGCAGGTGCGCGCGGCCGATCGCGATGCGGTGCTCGGCGCGCTGCGCGAGTTCGGCCTGTCGGCCTGCTCGCACGTGATCGGCACGGTCAACGATCGCGACGTGATCGAGGTGTACCGCGACGCGAAGAAGGTGTTCGAGGCGCCGCGCGCTGAACTCCATCGCACATGGAGCGAAGTGAGCTGGCGCATCGCGCGCCTGCGCGACAACCCCGCCTGCGCGGATGCCGAATACGACGCGCTGCTCGACGCGGCCGACCCGGGCATCTCGCCGGTGCTGAGCTTCGATCCGGCCGACGACATCGCCGCGCCGTTCATCGCGACGGGCGCGCGCCCACGTGTTGCGATCCTGCGCGAGCAGGGCGTGAACTCGCATCTGGAAACGGCATATGCGTTCGACCGTGCGGGCTTCGACGCGCACGACGTGCACATGAGCGACCTGCTGGCCGGCCGCGCGACGCTCGCCGATTTCGCGGGCGCGGTGGCATGCGGCGGCTTCTCGTACGGCGACGTGCTGGGTGCGGGCGAAGGCTGGGCGAAGACGATCCGCTTCAACGCGCAGCTCGCCGACATGTTCTCGGCCTTCTTCGCGCGTCCCGACACGTTCGCGCTCGGCATCTGCAACGGTTGCCAGATGCTGTCGAGCCTTGCGTCGATGATTCCGGGCGCGGAGGCATGGCCGAAGTTCACGCGCAACAAGTCCGAGCAGTTCGAGGCGCGCTTCTCGTTCGTCGAAGTGGAGAAGTCGCCGTCGATCTTCTTCGCGGGGATGGAAGGCTCGCGGATTCCGGTGGCGGTCGCGCACGGCGAAGGTTATGCGGACTTCTCGCAGCAGGGCGACATCGATCGCGTCGCGGTCGCGATGCGCTACGTCGACCACCGCGGCGAGGCGACCGAACGTTATCCGTTCAACCCGAACGGCTCGCCGGCCGGCATCACGTCGGTCACGACGGCCGACGGCCGCTTCTCGGTGCTGATGCCGCACATGGAGCGCGTGCACCGCACGGTCACGATGAGCTGGCATCCGGAAGGCTGGGGCGAAGCGAGCCCCTGGATGCGCGTGTTCCGTAACGCACGCCGCTGGATCGGCTGATGTTCGATCCGCACGCGCCGGTCGAGATCGTCACGCTGCGCGACGAACGCGCGAGCGATGTCGATGCGATCGGTCGCGTGATCGTGGCCGCGTTCGCGGACGAGTCGCAGCACGGTCGATTCGAACGGCAGAACGTCGATGCGCTGCGCGCGGAGGGGGTGCTCAGCGTGTCGCTCGTCGCCGAGCGTGACGAGCGCGTGATCGGTCACGTGGCGTTTTCGCCGGTGTCGATCGGCGGCGAGCCGGCCGGCAGCCAGCAGTGGTACGGGCTCGCGCCGCTCGCGGTGCTGCCTGAATGCCAGCGGCAGAGCATCGGCGCGGGGCTCGTGCGCACGGGGCTCGACGCGTTGCGCCGGCTCGGTGCGCGCGGCTGCGTCGTGCTCGGCGATCCCGCGTATTACGCGCGTTTCGACTTCGTGCGGTCCGGCGATCTGGTGTTCCCGGATGCGCCGCCCGAGTATTTGCTCGCGCTGTCGTTCGACGAAGCCGCGCCGCGGCCGTCGGGCGAGGTCCGCTACCACGATGTGTTCTATCCGGCATAGCGGTTCGCCGCGCTGCCCGTCCGCGATCCCGCAGTCCTGAAAAGCCGCCTTGAAGCGGCTTTTTTCTTGCGCGGCCGCCGCGTGGGCTGGCCCGCCACAAGCATGCGTGAAAAAGAAAAAGGCCGCTCCGAGGAGCGGCCTTTGCGTGGGCGATCGCCGCCGACGTTACTGGATCTTCGCCTGCTGGCGCAGGCCTTCCTCGAACGCCTGCAGCTTCTGCTGCACGAGCTGCTGCGCGATCTGCGCCTTCACCTGGTCGAACGGCGGCGGGGCGATGTCGCGTACGTCGTCGACACGGATGATGTGCCAGCCGAACTGCGTCTTCACCGGCGCGTCGGTCATCTGGCCTTTCTGGAGCTTCTGCGCGGCGGCCGCGAATTCCGGCACGTACGCCTTCGGATCGGACCAGTCGAGGTCGCCGCCGTTCTTGCCCGAGCCCGGGTCCTTCGAGTACTGCTTGGCCAGATCCTCGAACTTCGCGCCGGCCTTGATCTTCGCGATCAGGTCCTTCGCCTGTTGCTCGCTGTCGACGAGGATGTGGTGCAGGTGATACTCGCGGTTGCCGCCGGCGCCCTTCACGAGATCGTCATAGCGCGCTTTCACTTCCGCGTCGGTCGGCTGGTTCTTCTTCAGGAAGCTCTCGATCATCGAGCGCAGCACCACCGTCTGCTGCGCGACGGCGACCTGCGCCTTCACGTCCGGACGGTTCGGGATGCCTTCGCGGATCGCTTCCTGCATCAGGATTTCGCGGTTCACGAGTTCCTGGCGCACGGCTTGTTGCAGCTGCGGGCTGTCGGTCTGGCCTTGCTGGACGAGTTGCGCGACCATCGCGTCGGCGCGCGACTTCGGAATCGGCGTGCCGTTGACGACGGCAATGTTCTGGGCGAATGCCGGTGCCGCTGCGAATGCAGCCGCCGCGACCCACAGGCGGGGGGATTTCAGGATCATCGGGAATTCCTGTTGAGACTAGATTGAAGATTCGTTGAATTCTTCGGGCGTATAAGCCACGATCGCGAGCGCATGAATGCCGCGCTGCATCGCATCAGCGAGCGCATCATACACCAGCCGGTGCCGCGCGACGCGCGGCTTGCCCGCGAAGGCGGCCGACACGATCGTCACCGTGTAGTGGCCGCCGGCGGCCGCGCCGGCGTGGCCCGCATGCTGCGCGCTGTCGTCGCGCACCGCGAGCGACAGCGGGGCGAGCGAGGCGGTCAGGCGCGCTTCGATCAGCGCGATGCGTTCGTCGGGCGATGCGTTGAGAAAGGCGTCGTTCATGTCATTCGTCCTTCATGTACTTCGTGAGCCACAGGCTCTGCAGGATGATGAACACGACCATCGCGCCCGTCGTGCCGAACAGCTTGAAGTTCACCCACTGCGATTCGGTGTAGTTGTGCACCACGTACAGGTTCGCGACGCCGAGCACCGCGAAGAACAGCGCCCACGCGACGTTCAGCTTGTCCCACACGGGGTGCGGCAGCGTGAGCTGCTTGCCCATCATCTTCTCGATCAGGTTGTTGCCGAACGCATAGCGTGCGGCGAGCAGCCCGATCGCAAACAGCCAGTACAGCACAGTCGGTTTCCATTGGATGAATTTCTCGTCATGCAGGACGAGGGTGGCGCCGCCGAAGACGACGATCACGCCGAGACTGACCCACAGCATCGTGTCGACCTTCCGGTGCCGGAAGGCGACCCACGCGACCTGGGCCAGTGTCGCGACGATCGCGACGGCGGTGGCGGTGAAGATGCCCCAGACCTTGAAGGCGGCAAAAAACAGGATGATCGGAAACAGATCGAACAGGAATTTCATGGCGCTCGCAGCTGCGTGAAAGGCCGCATCGCGCGGCCTTTCACCGTTGTGGGGACCCGCCAGGCGCCACCGTCCGGGATCGGGGCAGCCGGGAAGGCTGTCCGACCGATTCGTCCGGTGCCGCTCATTCGTTTTCGGGTCGGGACTCGAAGTTTAACGCAGCCGAATTGATGCAGTACCGCAAACCGGTCTTGTCGCGCGGGCCGTCCTCGAACACGTGGCCGAGATGCGCGCCGCAATGATTGCAGCGGACTTCGACGCGCACCATGCCGTGCGAGCGGTCGATCTTCTCGTCGATCACCTCGCCGTTGAGCGGCTTGAAGTAGCTGGGCCAGCCGCAGCCCGAATGGAATTTGGCGCCGGATTCAAACAGCGGCGTGCTGCAGACGACGCATTTGTAGATGCCTGCGTCCTCGGTGTCGGTGTATTCGCCGGTGAAGGCGCGCTCGGTCGCCGCATGCTGCGTGACCTCGTACTGCAGCGGCGTGAGCCGGCGGCGCAGTTCGGCTTCATCCTTCTGGTACGGGAAGGTCTTGTCGTCGGAATCGTGTGACATGTGGGTGTTCTCCTGATCGGTCGGTCGGGTCACGACGAGCAGCTCACTTCGAGCGACCCGGCCCAGTCTGGCGGCAATGCCGCATACGCTTCGTGTTCCGGTTGTTCGTCGAATGGCCGGCGCAGCACCTGCGCGAGCCGCTCGACTTCGGAAAAATCCTTTTCCTTCGCGCGCCGGATCGCGACTTCGGCCAAATGGTTGCGCAGCACGTATTTCGGGTTCACGCGATTCATCGCGGCCGCGCGGGCCGCGTCGTCGCGCGTTTCCTCGGACAGCCGTGCGCGATAGAGGTTCGCCCACGCGTCGAATGCGTCGCGGTCGATGAACAGGTCGCGCACCGGCGCGTCGCGGCTCGCGTCGTGCTTCGACAGCTGCGCGAGCCGGCGGAACGTCAGCGTGAAGTCCGCATGGCTCGCGTGCATCGTTTCGAGCAGCTTGTTCGCGAGCTCGGCGTCGTTTTCGCGCTCGAGTTCGAGGCCGAGCTTCGCGCGCATCGCGCGTTCGAGCGCGGGGCCGAAGCGTTCGGGAAATTTCGCGAGCACGGCCTGCGCGTCGTCGACCGCGCGCTCGGCGCGCGCATCGTCGTCGGCGATTCCGTGCTGCAGCCCGATCAGCGGCAGCAGCGCCTGCGCGAGGCAGTAGCAGTTCCAGTGCGCGATGCGCGGCTGCATCCGGTACGCGTAGCGGCCGCTCGTGTCGGAGTGGTTGCAGATGTGGTTCGCATCGAACGCGTCGACGAAGCCGAATGGACCGTAGTCGATCGTCATGCCGAGGATCGACATGTTGTCGGTGTTCATCACGCCGTGGCAGAAGCCGACCGCTTGCCACTGCGCGACGAGGTCGGCCGTGCGCAGCGTCGCGGCTTCGAGCAGCGCGAGGTACGGATCGTCGGCGTCGCGGCATGCCGGATAGAAGCGATCGATCACGTGATCGGCGAGCTGGCGCAGCAGGTCCGGGCGATCGTTCGAGAAGAAATGCTCGAAGTGGCCGAAGCGCACGAAGCTCTCCGATACGCGCGTGACGACGGCTGACGTCTCGATCTCCTCGCGCACCACCGGCTGGTCGGAGCCGATCACCGTGAGCGCGCGGGTGGTCGGGATGCCGAGGTGATGCATGGCTTCCGAACACAGGAATTCGCGGATCGACGAGCGCAGCACCGCGCGGCCGTCGCCCATCCGCGAATACGGCGTGCGGCCGCCGCCCTTGATCTGCAGTTCGTAGCGCTGGCCGTCGGTGCCGGGGAGTTCGCCGATCGTCAGCGCGCGGCCGTCGCCGAGCTGGCCGGCCCACACGCCGAACTGGTGGCCGGAATACACCGACGCATACGGCATCGCGCCCGCGGGCCAGTCGCGCGTCGGGTTGCCGGCGAAAAGCTCGGCGAACCCGGTCTGCTGGCCAATCGATGCCGGCAGGCCGAGCAGGTGCGCGACTTCGTCGGAAAAGCCGACGACGTACGGCGCGGGCAGCGGTGCGGCCGGCAGCCGCGTATGAAACGCGTCGCCGAGCGTGACGAACGCGCCGGCGGCCGGCGCACCGAGCGTCGCGGCGAGGTCGGGAAGAGTGTCAGCCGTATCGGCTGCGCTTCGGGAAAACGACATGTTGAGCGCCTCTGGGTAAGCCGATATTGTAAGGCGGCGCCGCGCCGCCCGCATGGCGGCCCGCGCGCCTTGCGCCAGGCCTGTCCGGGGCCGCAAACTGGCGCACCGCTTCGAGGCTGGTCACCGATTCGCGTCCTTCCGGGAGAACAAGACGATGGGTAAGCCGTTGCTGGGCCAGATGATGGACATGCCGTTGCTGGTGTCGTCGCTGATCGCGCACGCTGCGCGTTACGCGGGCGACACGGAGATCGTGTCGAGGCGGGTGGAAGGCGACCTGCATCGCTACACGTACCGCGACTGCGAGCAGCGCGCGAAGCGGCTCGCGCAGGCGCTTGCGCGGCTCGGCGTCGAATCGGGCGACCGCGTCGGCACGCTGGCCTGGAACGGCTACCGGCATCTGGAGGCGTATTACGGGATCGGCGGGATGGGCGCCGTGTGCCATACGATCAACCCGCGCCTCTTTCCCGAGCAGATCGCCTACATCGTCAATCACGCGGAAGACCGCTACGTCTGCTTCGACATCAATTTCGCGCCGCTGGTCGATTTGATCGCGCCGCAGTGTCCGCACGTGAAAGGCTGGATCGCGATGACCGACGCCGCGCACCTGCCGTCCGGCGCGACGCCGTACCTGTGCTACGAAACGCTCGTCGACGCCGAGGACGGCCGCTACGACTGGCCGCGTCTCGACGAGCTGCAGGCGTCCGGCCTGTGCTACACGTCGGGCACGACCGGCAACCCGAAGGGCGTGCTGTATTCGCATCGCTCGACGGTGCTGCACGCATACGGCGCCGCGCTGCCCGACGCGATGAACCTGTCGGCGCTCGACGCCGTGCTGCCCGTCGTGCCGATGTTTCATGTGAACGCGTGGGGGCTGCCTTATGCGGTGCCGCTCACGGGCGCCAAGCTCGTGCTGCCCGGCAAGGATCTCGACGGCAAGTCGCTGTACGAACTGATGGAGGCCGAACGCGTGACGTTTTCCGCGGGCGTGCCGACCGTGTGGCTCGGGCTGCTGAACTACATGCGCGAGGCCGGCGTGCGTTTCTCGACGCTGAACCGCACGGTGATCGGCGGCTCCGCGTGCCCGCCCGCGATGCTGCGCACGTTCGAGGACGAATACGGCGTGCGCGTGATCCACGCGTGGGGGATGACGGAGCTGTCGCCGCTCGGCACGCTCGCGACGCTGAACTGGGCGCAGTCGCAGCGGCCGCTCGACGCGCAGCGCCGGTTGCTGGAGAAGCAGGGGCGCGTGATCTGCGGTGTCGACATGCGGATCGTCGGCGACGACGGCAACGAATTGCCGTGGGACGGCGTCGCGTTCGGCGAACTGCAGGTGCGCGGGCCGTGGGTGATCGATCGCTACTTCAGGAGCGATACGTCGCCGCTGTCGGGCGGCTGGTTCCCGACCGGCGACGTCGCGACGATCGACCCCGACGGCTTCCTGCAGATCACCGACCGCAGCAAGGACGTGATCAAGTCCGGCGGCGAGTGGATCAGCTCGATCGACATCGAGAACGTCGCGATCGCGCACCCGGGTGTCGCCGAAGCCGCCTGCATCGCGTGCGCGCACCCGAAATGGACCGAGCGTCCACTGCTCGTCGTGGTCCCGCGCGAAGGGGCGAACCTGACGCGTGACGCGCTGCTCGCGTTTTACGAGGGCAAGGTCGCGAAGTGGTGGGTGCCCGACGACGTCGTGTTCGTCGAATCGCTGCCGCACACCGCGACCGGCAAGCTGCAGAAGCTGAAGCTGCGCGAGACGTTCCGCGACTACGTGCTGCCGACGGCGGTCTGCGAGCCGTAAGCCGCGGCCGGCGACGGCCCGCCGCGCGGTCTCCCGATCCGGCCCCCGGATCGGTGAAAAAATCAAATTGAACGACCGTGCTTTTTCGTTGTATGCTGCCTCCGTTCGATCCGGACATGCGGCCGTTCGACCGCGCACAATGAAGCGCAGCCACCCCGGCGCGCGATGCATGGAGGCAGGCAGATGGCAGTGGATTACTCGACTCGCGACGGCGTGGCCGTCATCACGCTCAACAATCCGCCCGTCAACGGGCTCGGCCTGTCGACACGCCAGGGCGTCATGGACGCGCTCGATCGCGCCGCGCAGGATCCGTCGGTCACGGCGATCGTGCTGACCGGCGCGGGCCGCGCGTTCTCGGGCGGCGCCGACATCACCGAATTCAATACCCCGAAGGCCTTGCAGGAGCCGACGCTGCACACCGTGATCCGCGCGGTCGAGGCGAGCGCGAAGCCGGTCGTCGCTGCGCTGCACAGCGTCGTGATGGGCGGCGGTCTGGAGCTCGCGCTCGGCGCGCACTATCGCGTCGCGGCGCCCGGCGCGCAGGTCGCGCTGCCCGAAGTGAAGCTCGGCTTGCTGCCCGGCGCGGGCGGCACGCAACGTTTGCCGCGTGCGGTGGGCCTCGAAACGGCGCTGAACATGATCGTGTCGGGCGCGCCGGTACCGTCGGAGCAGCTTGCGAAGAGCGGGCTGTTCGACGAGATGGCCGACGGCGATCTGCTCGACGCGGCCGTCGCGTTCGCGCGCAAGGTCGGTGCGCGGCAGGGGCCGCATCCGCGCGTGCGCGATCGCAAGATCGTCCACGAGAACGCGGCGGGCTTCATCCAGTTCGCGCGTAATTCCGCGCGGGCCGCCGCGCCGAATTTCCCCGCGCCGCACAAGTGCATCGACGCGATCGAGTCCGGCGTGCTGAACGGCTTCGACAAGGGCAGCATCGCCGAGCGCGAGGGCTTCGTCGCGCTGATGATGACGCCGGAAAGCCGGGCGCTGCGCCACGCGTTCTTCGGCGAGCGCGCGGCGAGCAAGATTCCCGACGTGCCGGCCGATACGCCGCTGCGCGAGATCCGCCGCGTCGGCGTGATCGGCGCGGGCACGATGGGCGGCGGGATCGCGATGAACTTCGTCAACGCGGGCCTGCCCGTCACGCTGCTCGAGACGAAACAGGAAGCGCTCGAGCGCGGCGTCGCGACGATCCGCAAGAACTACGATGCGCAGGTGAAGAAGGGCAAGCTCACGCAGGAGAAGCTCGACGCACGCATGGCGCTGATCACGCCGACGCTGTCCTACGACGACCTGAAGGATGCGGACCTGATCGTCGAGGCCGTGTTCGAGGAACTCGGCGTGAAGGAGCAGGTGTTCAGGAAGCTCGACGAAGTCGCGAAACCGGGTGCGATCCTCGCGTCGAACACGTCGACGCTCGACGTCGACAAGATCGCCGCGTTCACGAAGCGGCCGCAGGACGTGGTCGGCATGCACTTCTTCAGCCCGGCGAACGTGATGAAGCTGCTCGAGGTCGTGCGCGGCGCGCAGACCGCGAAGGACGTGCTCGCCACCGTGATGGCGGTCGCGAAGAAGATCCGCAAGACGGCGGTCGTGTCGGGCGTGTGCGACGGCTTCATCGGCAACCGGATGATCGAGCAGTACATCCGCCAGGCACTCTTCATGCTCGAGGAAGGCGCGCTGCCCGCACAGGTCGATCGCGCGATCGAGAAGTTCGGTTTCGCGATGGGCCCGTTCCGGATGAGCGACCTCGCCGGCAACGACATCGGCTGGGCGATCCGCAAGCGCCGCTATGTCGAGCAGCCCGATCTGCATTACTCGAAGATCGCCGACCGCCTGTGCGAACAGGGCCGCTTCGGCCAGAAGACCGGCGGCGGCTGGTACGACTACGTGCCGGGCGAGCGCAAGGCGAAGCCTTCGGCGCTCGTCGACGAGATGGTCGTCGCGTATTCGAAGGAGCGCGGCGTGGAGCGGCGCAAGATCGGCGACGACGAGATCGTCGAGCGGCTCGTGTTCGCGCTCGTCAACGAAGGCGCGAAGATTCTCGAGGAGAAGATCGCGTCGAAGGCGTCCGACATCGACATGGTCTATCTGACCGGCTATGGCTTCCCGCTGTGGCGTGGCGGCCCGATGCTGTATGCGGACATGGTCGGCCTCTACAACGTCGAGCGCGCGATCCGCCGCTATGCGGCCGCACCGAACGGCGACGCGTGGCAGCTTGCGCCGTCGATCGTCGAACTGGCAAAGGCCGGACGCGGGTTCAACGGCTGACGCCGTGCGTGACGGCGCGACCCGTCTTGCAAGGAGAAACGCAATGAAACGCACTGACGACGTGTTGCTCGTGATCGACGTGCAGTACGACTTCATGCCGGGCGGCGCACTCGCGGTGCCGGACGGCGACGCGGTCGTGCCGGTGATCAATGCGCTCGCGCAACGCTTCGACCAGGTCGTGCTGACGCAGGACTGGCACCCGCGCGAACACGTGTCGTTCGCGGCGAATCACCCGGGGCGCGAGCCGTTCTCGACGCTCGCGCTGCCGTACGGAGAGCAGGTGCTGTGGCCCGTGCATTGCGTGCAGGACACGGAAGGCGCGGCGCTGCATCGCGACCTCGACATCCCGCATGCGAGGCTCGTGATCCGCAAGGGCGGCGACGCGCAGGTTGACAGCTACTCCGCGTTCGTCGAAGCCGACCGCACGACGCGCACGGGGCTCGCCGGCTATCTGCGCGAGCTCGGCGCGAAACGCGTGTGGTGTTGCGGACTTGCGACCGACTATTGCGTCGCGTGGTCCGCGCTCGATGCGCGCGCGGCCGGCTTCGAGGCTGCCGTGATCAACGATGCGTGCCGTGCGATCGACCTGAACGGGTCGCTCGCGCACGCATGGCAACAGATGCAGGCGGCGGGCGTCGCACACGTGACGTCCGCGGGCGCGCGCCCGACGGCGTAGCGCATTCCCATCCGATTCAGGACATGAAGCAGGACCGAAGGAGACTCGCATGACCGAAGCCGTAATCGTATCGACCGCACGCACGCCGCTCGCGAAATCGTGGCGTGGCGCATTCAACATGACGCACGGCGCGACGCTCGGCGGCCACGTGGTCGCGGCCGCGCTCGAACGCGCGAAGCTCGACCCCGCGCGCATCGAGGACGTGATCATGGGCTGCGCGAACCCCGAAGGCGCGACCGGCGCGAACATCGCGCGGCAGATCGCGCTGCGCGCCGGGCTGCCGGTGAGCGTGCCGGGGATGACGGTGAACCGTTTCTGCTCGTCAGGGCTGCAGACCATCGCGCTCGCCGCGCAACGGATCATCGCCGGCGAGGGCGACGTGTATGTCGCGGGCGGCGTCGAATCGATCTCCTGCGTGCAGAACGAGATGAACCGGCACATGATCCAGGACGGCTGGCTCGTCGAGCACAAGCCCGAGATCTACTGGAACATGCTTCAGACGGCGGAAAACGTCGCGAAGCGCTACGGGATCGCGAAGGAGCGGCAGGACGAGTACGGCGTGCGGTCGCAACTGCGTGCCGCGGCCGCGCAGGAAGCCGGGCGCTTCAACGACGAGATCGTGCCGATCACAGTACGCGCGGGCATCGCCGACAAGGCGACGGGCCGGCTGTTCACGCAGGAGGTTACCGTGTCGGCCGACGAAGGCATCCGGCCCGACACGACGCTGGAAGGCGTGTCGAAGATCCGTTCGGCCGTGCCGGGCGGCGTGATCACCGCGGGCAACGCGAGCCAGTTCTCGGACGGTGCGTCGGCGTGCGTGGTGATGAACGCGGATGTCGCGCAGCGCGAAGGGCTGCAGCCGCTCGGCGTGTTTCGCGGTTTCGCGGTCGCCGGTTGCGAGCCGGACGAAATGGGCATCGGCCCGGTATTCGCGGTGCCGAAGCTGCTGAAGCAGGCGGGGCTGAAGGTCGACGACATCGGCCTGTGGGAGCTGAACGAAGCGTTCGCGGTGCAGGTGCTGTACTGTCGCGATACGCTCGGGATCCCTGACGACCGCCTGAACGTGAACGGCGGCGCGATCGCGGTCGGCCATCCGTACGGCGTGTCGGGTGCGCGCCTGACGGGCCATGCGCTGATCGAAGGCAAGCGGCGCGGCGTGAAATACGTCGTCGTCACGATGTGCATCGGCGGCGGGCAGGGCGCCGCCGGCCTGTTCGAAATCGTCTGATTTTTTTGCTTGTCGGCCGACGGCTGCCGCCTGCGTTGACGCAAGCCGCGGCCGTCGCATGCGATTCGAAAGGATCGGGAGGCAAACGGTGCCGGTGCGATGCTGCCGTTTCCCCTTACTTGTCAAACGAATTGTCGCTCCTATACTTGCTCTGACGTTTGCCTTTCGGCGGGATGGGGCAACGCGTGCATCGCACCGGCGCACGTGATGCGTTTCCGGTAGCCGGCGCAGTCGATGCATCGCGCGTGTCCGGCACCGTGAACGTTCGAACCACGCAGCAGACCGAACGGGGACCGAATTGAGCACGACCTATGCAGCCGGGGAACCGCCGCGCGTCGTCAGCGCGGCCGCGAGGCTCTATGCGAAATGCCTGCTGGTCGGCTTCGCATTGCTGCCAGCCTATCTGATCGCCTATCTGTGGTTCTTCAGCGACCCGCACGTCGTGTTCGAGAACCACGCCTTCCATGAAATCGCGATCGCGGCCGCGACCCTCGAGGGTGCATTCGTCACCTACGTGACGTGGGTGTGCTACCGGTCGTCCGGAGAGCCGCTCCTGCGCTGGCTGACACTCGGCTTTCTGGGCTTCGCGATGATCTACTCGTTGCACGGCCTGTTCACCGGGATGGCGCATCACAACATCTGGCTGTTCCTGCTGTACGGGCCCGCATCGCGCCTCGTGATGTCGATCCTGCTGCTGACGGGCCTGCTGTCGTATTCGCAGCCGCCCGATCGGGTCGAGAAGCGTACGCGCGCGCGAACGTGGCTGCCGTGGATCGTGTTGTTCCTGGTCATCAACGTGGCGGTCGCATACATCGCGTATTCGCCGGTCGCGGGCGCGCTGGGCACGCGACTGTCGATGGAAGGCGGCGCGCTGGTGTTTTCGCTGCTCAACGTCGGCATGCTGCTCGCGCGGCGCATCCGTTCGCCGCTGATGGTGATCTACGGCGTGTCGATCATGGCGTTCGCGCTGTCGTCGCTCGCGTTCATCCTCGGCAAGCCCTGGAACCACATGTGGTGGCTCGCGCATGCGATCTTCGCGGGCGGGTTCTTCCTGCTCAGCTACGGCGTCGTGCAGGCGCTGCAGACGACGCGCTCGTTCTCGGCGATCTACAGCCAGGAAGACCTGATGAGCCGGCTGTCGGAATCGATGGCGCGCACCGAGAGTGCGCTGCAGGAGTTGCGGCGCACGAACCAGAAGCTCGAATACATGGCCGCGACCGATCCGATGACGGGCGCGTCGAACCGCCGCCAGTTCATCGCGCAGGTCGAGCGCGAGATCGTGCGCGCGGAGCGCGACGGCACGCCGTTCTGCCTGCTCGCGCTCGATCTCGACAACTTCAAGAACATCAACGACGCGTACGGGCACCAGATCGGCGACGAGGTGCTGCGCGGCGTCGTGCGCCAGTGTCTCGAGGCGATTCGTCCGGCCGGTGCGCTCGCGCGGGTCGGCGGCGAGGAGTTCATGGCGCTGTTGCCCGAGATGCCGCTCGAAGGCGCGCGCATGACGGCCGAGCGCGTGCGTTCGTCGATCGCGAGTTCGCCGTTCGGGCTGGATTTCAAGCGCGTGCAGGTGACGGTCAGCGTCGGCGTCGCGCAGTACGGTGTCGACGGGAGCACGGTCGATGCGTTGCTGCGGGCGGTCGATGAACGGCTGTACCAGGCGAAGCGCGACGGGCGCAATCGCGTGGTTGCGCACTGACGAGTGGCCGCGGCGCGGAATATCTGCGCGACGGTTTTCGGTCACCATATTTGGAACTTGCTGATGTGCGTGCTGGCTTTGGTACTTCGGTTGAGCGGCGCGCTCTTTTCGCATCTTGGACTGGCTCGAGCGATGCTTTTCCTTCATGGATAGGTTCTCTTCACCACGACTATTCCCCTTGAATGACAAGCCGCACGATCGCGACGAAGCAGCGTGTCAACCTGTGTGGCCACAGCGCTGTCTCAGGCTAGTCCACGTACGGGGAGCCACTGGCCGAATGTTCGTGGTGGGGGAAAATGTGCGACACGTTAGCGCGCGAGCCATCAAATGTGCTGGTGCACTATCTTGACTCTATGCTCGAGAACCTTGCCCAGTTCGACCGTGAGGCGTGGAGCGATCAGCAGTCGCCGATAACCTTCGACCTGGTGTCGTCCAGTGTGTGGGAAGGACAATACGGGGCGCGGCGATATTCGCGAAATGGAATTGCTTGAGATCCATCATTGCGGCAATGCAATGACGCTCGGCCATCCAGAATGTGGGCTCATCCTCGCCACTGCGTTACTTCGGCCATCGCCATGACGGCTCCGAGAGGTGCTCCGCAAAATAGTCGGACAGCACCGCCACCTTCGCCGGACGTGCACGCGCCGATGGCGTGACGAAGTAAAGACCGCCCTTCGTCAGCGACCAGTCGGTGAGGATCGCCTCAAGGCGGCCATCGGCCAGATATTCGCCGGCGATGAATTCGGGCAATTCCGCAATTGCGAGGCCGTCGAGCAGCGTGGGCAGCAGCGCATCGGAATTCGTCACGCGCAACGGGCCGGTCGGCTTGACCGGCTCTTCCTCGCCTGCAGCATTCGTGAAGCGCCACAAATCGCTGCGCGCGCGATACGCGTATGAAAGGCATGGCCGCTCCACCAGCTCGCGAGGATGCGCGGGCCGCCCTTCGCGCTTCAGGTACGCGGGCGACGCCACCACGAATTGTGTGACCGGGCACAGGCGTCGTGCCACCAGCGACGAATCAGGCAGCGCGGCAATGCGCAGTGCGGCGTCAAACCCATCGGCAACCAGATCGACTGACGCATCCGAAAGATGCAGGTCGATCGATACCTCCGGATACGCGCGAAAGAACGCGGGCAGCAGCGGTGCGACCCAGCGCAGCCCGAACGACATCGGTACAGCCAGGCGCACCAATCCGCGCGGCTGCACCGACATCTCGCGCGCGGAGCTTTCTGCTTCTTCGGCCTGACGGTAGATCTCTCCGGCCTTATCGCAGATCGTCCGGCCGAACTCGGTGAGCGAGAGTTGGCGCGACGTGCGGTTGAAGAGCCGCGCGCCCAACCGGTCTTCGAGACGGGCGACGCCCCGCGAGACTGTCGCCACCGACACGCCCATCGCGCGTGCCGCGGCCGCGAACGATCCTTCCTCCGCGACCTTCGCGAACATGGCAAGTCCTTCGAAATCAGGCAGCTTCGCCATTTCCCCTCATCTTTTCATTTTTGCAATGTTGGATTGCAATCAATTCTATTTCGATAAGCCGTGGGCGTCGATATTCTCCTCACATCGCAGCACGAAACACCGAACGCAGTCATCCACTTACCGAACGAAAGGGGAAGCACCATGGCACGCAAGCTCGACAACAAGATTGCACTCGTTACCGGCGCAACCAGCGGCATCGGCCTCGCCACCGCACAGCGTTTCGCGGCAGAAGGCGCGCACGTCTACCTCACCGGCCGCCGTCAGGCTGAACTGGATGCCGCAGTGAAGGGCATCCGCGAAGCGGGCGGCAACGCGACGGGGGTACGTGTCGACTCCACAAAACTGGGTGAGCTCGATGCGCTGTATGCGCAGATCAAGGAAGAACAGGGGCATCTCGACGTGCTGTTCGCCAACGCCGGCGGCGGTTCGATGCTGCCGCTTGGCAGCATCACCGAGGAACACTACGACGACACCTTCGATCGCAATGTGAAGGGCGTGCTCTTCACGGTGCAAAAAGCGTTGCCGTTGCTCGCCGAGGGGGCGTCGGTGATTCTTGCCGGTTCAACGGCAGGCAGCGCAGGCACGGCAGCGTTCAGCGTGTATTCGGCGTCGAAAGCCGCGGTGCGCGCCTTCGTACGCAGCTGGATTCTCGATCTGAAGGATCGCCGCGTCCGGGTTAATACAATCAGCCCGGGCGCGACGCGCACGCCCGGCTTGCTCGACCTCGCCGGCGACGACGAAGTCCAACGCCAGGGTCTTGCCGATTACCTGGCTGCCCAGATCCCGATGGGGCGCCTCGGCGAGCCCGGAGAGATCGCAAGCGCTGCGTTGTTCCTTGCCTCGGACGACGCGAGCTTCGTGAACGGCATCGAGCTGTTCGTCGATGGCGGGCAGCAGCAGATCTAAGCGCCGGCTGGATGTCGGTGATCGGTGGGTAACGGTCGATCTTCGAAATAGCCAGCGTAGGTCGTGGCGTAGGTTCGTGCGCCGAGCCTGATCAGGTAAGGCGCGCACTTCGACTCGGCGCAGCAAGGACAGCACGTCGTGCGCGGTGATTGAGCGCATCGGTCGGCTTCCGATATAGGTGGTACGCGTGCATCTCAAGCATGCGCAGGATCTCGCCATAGTGCCGCTCAGTCCACGACTTGCGCTTCTTCCTCAGCCACTCGTCGCTCACGACGCGGAAAGTTGCTTTGCCTTCGTTGATACGAGCAGACAGCACTTCCTGTCGCGCATGAGATGGATGCAGCCCTTTCTTGAGGAGCGCACGCGCCTCGTCCCGCGCCATACGCGCGTCTTGGAGGCTGACGGCGGGGTATTCGCCGATCCCGGATCTGCCGCCGATCGCGCCTCTCGGGATCGGTAGCGCATTCGGCATCGTCGAGTCGCAGTGCCTGGAGGTGCTGCTGCGTGGCACAACAGAGGGGCGCAACTGATGCTGCGAAAGAACGTGATCAGGCGGTCGCTGATGCGGCTGCTGCCGATGGTGCTGCTGTCAGCCTGCGCAAGCAAGTCGCCGCACTCGTTGCCGACGTCCGGCGTGCCGCCGCTTCGACCGGAAGCACGGCAACCGGCGACGCCCTCGATCTGCTTGCCGACGTGCTCGGCCGGGCTGACGCGGCTGCGGGAGAGTTCGCGCGAATCGCTGACGAGCGCGGCATCGCCGGTCAACAGTGCGAGCACAGTTACGACGCCTTGATCGGCGACGCGCAAACCAATCTGCCGCAGTAGCGCGGCAATCGAGGCCGGGCGGTCTCGAAAGAAACAGGGCGACCGAGGAAATGTTCGCGCATTGCCCCCGGTCGCCTTTCCACTGATCTAGCCAGTGAATCAGCCAAGGCCCTGCTTACCTACGTAGGCGGGCCGGATTTTACACCAAGTTTAAAAACGGCTTTCATAATGGCAAATCCCATCATCCCTTGGATCGGCGGAAAGCGCCGTCTGGCAGACCACCTAATTCCGCGTTTTCCGGCACACGACTGCTATGTCGAGGTGTTCGCGGGCGGTGCAGCGCTGTACTTTCTGCGCCCTCCGGCAAAGGTTGAAGTGATCAACGACGTCAACGGTGAGCTGATCAACCTCTACCGTGTCGTACAGCATCACCTGGAGGAGTTCGTGCGCCAGTTCAAATGGGCGCTGACGAGCAGGCAGGTGTTCGAATGGCTGAAGCAGACGGTTCCGGAAACCCTTACCGATATCCAGCGTGCGGCACGGTCCTACTACCTGCAGAAAAGTTGCTTTGGCGGGAAGCTGGAGGGACAGACGTTCGGCACCGCGACGACAACGCCGCCCGGCCTGAACCTGTTGCGCATCGAGGAGGAGCTATCAGCGGCACACCTGCGGCTCGCGAACACGTTCGTGGAGCGGCTGGATTGGGCGGCCTGCATCGATCGATACGATCGGCCGCATACGCTCTTCTACCTGGACCCACCGTACTACGAGACGGAGGGGTACGGCGTTGCTTTCCCCTTCGGCGAGTACGAGAAGATGGCCGCAAAGCTCCGTGCGATCAAGGGACGCGCTATCGTGAGCCTCAACGACCATCCCGACATTCGGAGCGTGTTTGATGGGTTTCATATTGAGACGGTGCCAATCCAGTACACCGTCGGCGGAGGCGGAAGGGCCGCAGAACGAAACGAGCTGATCATCTTCAGTTGGGACGACGCGGCGCAGCCCGCAGGGCTTTTCTAATCGATGACTCCGGCGCGGACTGTAGCGCCGGCATTGCGCGTACAGGGAGACCCGTGATCGCAGGAGAAGCTCACGCATCATCGTTCTCGCGTCTCCTGCAATTTGTAAGTGTTCGTGTGAAGCCACTAACGTTTCAGCGTTGAAACATTGAGCCTAGCTGGACGCAGGTTTTTTGCTGACTGCGTCGAGATGCATCCCGTGCATTAGTCCGCCATCAGATAGGTCACGTGCCCCCCTCAGCTCGGCCACTGGCTTGCTTGTGGCGAATCCGCCGTTCCTTTCGGGTAGCGGCCCGCGTAGTCGATTCTTGCGGAAAACACGTTTCAGACACGAAACAAGTCGAACCTGCTGAGACCTTCACACGATACGGACGCCGATCTGCTCCTTGAAAGGCGCGCATTGGCACGAATCTGGCATCGGACCCATGGCCTAGTCGTAACAAGATAGCGTGAATGTGGTCAATGAATTCACGCATCGCCATCGAACGACAAACGGGGACCGCCATGCAGAAGAAAGTGCAGCGAGGAGTCGTGACGTTGGAGTTTTCGTTATTGCTCCCAGTTCTCTTGCTGATACTTCTTGGTATCGCTCAGTTCTCTTGGTTGTTTTCAAATTTTATTGTCGTGACGCATGCGGCGTCGGTCGGAGCACATCAATTTGCCGCCGAACGCGGATTTTCGAGTCCGTATTCGGACACGGTTGCTAGCGTCACAAATGCACTGGGCCCATTTCACACCGGAATCACCATTTCGACGTCCGTGAACGGGGTGCCTTGTGCATCGGACTCAGCCTGCCAATCAGCGCTGGGAACGATGGCTAATGCACCGTCGGCCGGTTCAACGGTGACAGTAACGATTGCGCATGCGCTCAATCCATTATATTCCGGCTCTTGGGGCGCGTTGGCGAGCATCATGCCAAAGAACATTACATCTACAATGACTGAAGTAATCCAGTAATTTCGCCTGGGGAGCGCGACTATGAAATCACAAAAAGGATCTGCTGCCATCGAAATGGCGGTAACGATGCCATTTATTATTATGATTTTATTGGGTATGGCGCAATTCGGCTGGCTCCTGGCCAATTTCATCGCGGTGAGTAATGCGGCGTCGTCTGCAGTGCGGACCTTTGCTTCTCAGAGAGGAACAACTACCCCGTACACAACAACGTTGGCACAAGCAAAGGCGGCTGCTTCATTTCTGAATCAAGGCGGTATCACAATTAACACAACCGTCAACGGTATTGCGTGCTCTGACGACGCGGGATGTGCAGCTGATCTCGCGCCGGCATCGAGCGCAGCGGTCAATGTGCCCGTCAAGGTTAGCGTGAATTACTCCGGCTTTCATCCTGTCGTCCCCGGGAATTATCTCAACCTGAATAGTATGATGCCGTCAATTTTGATCGCAACGTTTTCGGCTCGCGTTCAATGAAGATATCTTAAAAAGAAAAAGGGATGAAAAAAATGAATGCTCCAAAACTACTCGGTAAAGCGATGCGCCGTCAACGCGGCGCAGTCATTATTATTGTTGCTGCATCGATAGTCGCGCTGCTGGGCTTCGCCGCGATTTGCGTGGATGTCGGTTACATGGTCTATACGCAACGGCGCTTGCAGGCAGCCACCGATGCTGCGGCACTTGCAGGGGCGACAGATCTCTGGAGTCAGTCGTGGAACACGGCATACAGTGACGCGGTAGCTTACTCGGCCGGCCAGGCCAACCAACTTCCGGGGGGAGTGACCGTCAGCTCAACGTCCGTGACCGGACTGACCCTGACAAGTATTCAGCTCCCCTACAAACAGGCGGTATCCGGCTACAACGGCATTCAAGTTACGCAGAAAGCCAGCGTTCCCACCTTCTTTGCGAGCGTGTTCGGCATCAAGGCGACGACTGTCTCGGCGACCTCGACTGCTGTTGCCGGTGGTGCAGGCGGGCCCGCTCAATACAACGTGATGATCATCCTCGACACGACTGCGTCGATGAACACAAACGATAGCAACTGTAAAAATGCGAAGGGGGTAGTGCAAACGCGACTTGCATGTGCAAAAGCTGCTGCAATGCAGCTTCTTACGACGCTGAGCAACGCTGGAGATAACGTGGGGCTGATGGCGTTTCCCCCCATGTCCTCCAACTACTCCTTCTCGTGCAGTAGCAGCGCTCCCGGCATCGCGGGAAGCTATTCGGCGGCGGCAAGCTCCGGTTATCAATACAGCAAGTTGGGAACAGGATTCCTGAGTAGCAATGGCGCAGCCAATACGAGCTCCGGATTAGTCCAGGCTCTAGGTGGCGGCTCGTGTAGCGGACTCGCTGCTCCCGGAGGACTGGGGACTTACTATGCCCAAGTGATCTCGGCAGCGCAGCAATCGTTGCAGTCTCTGTCCTCGACGCAGCACCCCCCCGGTCAAAATGTCATCATTCTATTGAGCGACGGCGATGCGTCATCAAGCCAGACACAACTCGGTGCTACGTATAAGTCAAACTACGGAACAGAATGTCAAGCGGCAATAAATACTGCAGCCACGGCGAAAGGAGCAGGAACACTTATATACACGGTCGCGTATATCGGCGGTGGTAGTGCGTCGTCCACATGTAGCGATGGAAGCGATCCCTTGTCGCCATGCAAAACGATGCAGTCAATTGCCACAGGGCCCGCATATTTTTATTCAGATACCTGTACTAATTCGAATGGTGGCATTGCCAATCTGAGCTCTATTTTTAGTACTATATCTTATAGCTTGACGAAGCCGCGCCTAGTTCCTGCCTCTGCTACGTGATTTTGTATCTGATGTGATTAATTCTGATGATATAAAAACCCCAAAGAGGATGGTATGAGTAAAAGCCTATCTGAGTCCGACGAGCAGGACGAACCCTTTGTTTTCACAAAGGATTGCATTCATTGCAACAATTCAATTAGGGCTAGTTCAATTCGCTGCAGAATTTGCGGATCCCGGGATCCTTTTGGAAATGAGGTGTCGAGAAGGAGATCTTCGCTAATCGGTGGTGCAGTGGCGATCGCTTTTTTTTCAATGTTATTCCTTGTGTTTTACGAAATTCTGCCGATCATTGCGGCTTATTCCCGGCATCGGCATTGAGTGTCTGGGTGTGCTGTATACAAGCTAGAATGAGAGTCGCTCGGGTAGGTGGTTGGTATAAGGTGCTTTAGATTTTTCATAAAATTTGATCGCGGTGGCTAGTGGGTCAAGCTAATGGCGCCCCATATTGACGTGGTGCCATCAACGCTAAATTAACGGGGCCAGAGAATGGATGATCGTTATGTAACGATTGAAAGAGAATTGGCGCATGTGACATACGCCCTTAAAACCCTTCGTGAGAGTCGTGAGGAGTTTCCGCTAGGGGCGATCATAGGTGATCCCGCATATTGGCGCGCAAGACTTCAATCGATTCGGGGTGTGACCGAACGCTACGAATATCAGGAGCTCCGAGATCGTGCAGACGAACTGCTTGTCGTGGTTTTGAAGCTTCAATATTGGACGCCTTAATGTTGCGGTAATGTTGCATCATCGGTTACTGATGGGGATGCTCGCGGTACCCCCGTCTTGGAGTGCCTCTTCCTCGACATCATCGAGCCAGTTCGCCCACGCTTGCATCATCTCCCGACGCTCCGGTAAATACTTCGCATGGTTGTACGTCGAGCGAGTCCTGTCCTTGTCCTTATGCGACAACTGCATTTCAACGACTTCGTCCTTCCATCCCATTTCATGGAGGTTGGTCGACGCGGTTGCCCGAAAGTCATGTCCAGTTATCGGTTCAGGGTTATCCGGAACCATGTAGTCGATTGCTCGGTTGATCGTTGCGCGGCTCATGTGTGGGCGCTTTCGATTGCTATGCAGAATCGGCAGGATATAACCGCGATTTCCGTACATCTCCTGCAGCTCGTGCAGCAGTTTCACCGCTTGCGTGGGAAGGGGAACGATGTGCAGGCGTCGTGATTTGATTTTCTCCGGGGGTACCTTCCATTCGGCAGTTTCCAGGTCGATCTCTTCCCATCGCGCACGGCAAAGCTCGATCGTTCGCGGAAACAGCATCATCAGCAATCGAATCGCAATCGCGGTTCGTCTGCTCTTGTAGGTGGGAAGCTGGCGAAAGAGCCTCTTCAGTTCTTCGCGGCTCAACGCCCGAGCATTCTCTGTCGGAGGTTTCAGGACCGAGCCGCGCAGCACCGATGCGGGATCTGTATCGGCTCGCAGTGTGATCACCGCATACTGGAACACGTTGGACACGTACTGGCGCAGTTTGATCGCTACGGAAGGGGAGCCTCGCTCTTCGACTCGACGCATCAAAGCAAGCACGTCATGGGCGGTAATAGAGCGCATCGGGCGGTTTCCGATGTATGGATACGCATCGGCTTCGAGCATGCGCAGAATCTCGCCAAAGTGCCGCTCGGTCCACGTCTTTCGCTTCTTCTCCAGCCACTCGTCGCTGACTGCTCGAAAAGTTGCTTTGCCTTCGTTGATACGCGCGGACAGGACTTCCTGGCGCGCATGGGAAGGATGCAGCCCCTTCTTGACGAGTTCACGGGCATCGTCGCGTGCCGCGCGCGCGTCTTGAAGGGTGACGGTGGGATACTCGCCGATCGCGAAGAGATTCTCTTTTCCCGCAATTCTGTACTTGTATCGCCAGAGCTTGGAGCCGGACGGCTTCACCAACAGATACAGTCCATTGCCGTCGGTAAGTTTGGTAGGCTTGTTGCCTGCCTTCGCTTGTCGGATCTTGATGTCGGTAAGTGGCACGGTGAAAAAGGGGGTATCGTCTCTGGATGGTCGAAATGATACCCCCTTTTGTACCCCCTTTTTTCTCGGCTGGGCACGATTTTCGGCGAACGTAAGCGAACGGTGGAAGGGCATTGAGCGCCTAACTGGTAAGGGTTTCGGGCAAATTCCCGAACCATCACGAACTGGAGCGAACGAAGTGATTAGACATATTGTCATGTGGAAGCTGAAAGAATCGGCGGAAGGCGGCACGCGTGCGCAGAACGCGCTGAAGCTGAAGGAAAAGCTCGAAGGCTGCCGCGACCTCGTGCCGGGCATCCTGCAACTCGACGTCGGCATCGCGACGCCGGGCCTCGACGCCACGTCGGACGTCGTGCTCGTGTCCGATTTCACGGACAAGGCCGCGCTCGATGCGTACCAGGTGCATCCGGTTCACCAGGAAGTGAAGAAATTCGTCGTTGCGGTGGCGGAATCGCGCCAGTGCGTCGACTACCTGTCCGAAAGCGCAGCACGATGAGCGACGCGGCATCCCCGACGGATGGCCCGTCGATCGAAAGCCCGTTCGTCGATCTGCTCGGCGTGCGACTCGTGTCTGCGAAGGATGGTGCGAGCGAGATCGTGCTGCCGCTCGACGAGCGGCACATGAACACGTGGAGCATCGCGCACGGCGGCGTGACGATGACGCTATCGGACATCGCGCTCGCGATGGCCGCCCGGAGCCTGACCGACGACGGCGTCGGCGTCGTCACGGTCGAGATGAAGGTGAATTTCATGCAGCCCGGGCGCGGCGAGTTGCGCGCATACGGACGCGTGATGCATCGTTCGACGACGATGGCGTACTGCGAAGGTGAAGTGCGCGACAGCGACGGCAACTTCGTCGCGAAGGCGCTCGGGACGTTCAAGTATATGCGGCGGCTCGCGGTGGGTCGCGACATCAAGCGGCAACGCACGCGTACGGCGCCGGACGCCCAGCCCGGCCCGAGCGACGCGTAAGCGCCGGGACGCGCGGCCCTGCCGGGTCACAGGCAGGGCCGTTTTGTTTTGCGGCACGGATTCGCAACGGGAGGGCATGACGGCGCGAATGAAGCCGCGTAGACAGCCATGAACACGATCAACCGCCAGATCCTGCTCGTGTCACGCCCGCAAGGCGCCGCGGGCGCCGGACGCGTTCCTCGGGTTCCTGACAGGCCACAATTTCGGTAAGTAGCTCGTGCAACTCGTCTGATCCGCGCGTGGCATCATGTGACGCTTGTCCGTTCACGGCGCCGCGCGCGCCGTCCTCACCGATGCCGCTGAATCCGAAGATCGCCCAGATACTCGACATGGTCGAGCGCGCAAAGCGCCCGTCCTATCACCACCAAACGCCACAGCAGGCGCGCGCCGCGTATGAGAAGAGTGCGCCGATCCTCGATGTCGCGCCCGCGCCGATGCATTCGGTCGAGGCCTGCGTCGTGCCGACGCGCGATGGCCGCACGATCGGCGCGCGGCTCTTTCTGCCGGTCGAGCCGAGCCTCGCCGAACCGCTGCCGGCGCTCGTCTATTACCACGGTGGCGGCTTCACGGTCGGCAGCGTCGATACGCACGACGCGCTGTGCCGCATGTTCGCGCGTGACGCGCGATGCGCGGTGCTGTCGGTCGACTACCGGCTCGCGCCCGAACACCGGTTCCCGACCGCCGTGAACGACGCCGACGACGCATTGCGCTGGCTGCATCGCGAGGCTGCCGCGTTCGGCATCGATGCGACGCGGCTCGCGGTTGGCGGCGACAGCGCGGGCGGTACGCTCGCGACCGTCTGCGCGGTGCTCGCGCGCGACGCGGGCATCGATCTTGCGCTGCAGTTGCTGATCTATCCGGGCGTGACGGGCTACCAGGACACCGAGTCGCACGGACGGCTCGCAAACGGCTACCTGCTGACGCAGGACACGATCCAGTGGTTCTTCACGCAATACGTGCGGGATCCATCCGACCGCGACGACTGGCGCTTCGCGCCGCTCGACGGCACGCGCGGCGCGCCGTCGTTCGCCGGAGTGGCCCCGGCCTGGATCGCGACGGCCGAATACGATCCGCTGAGCGACGAGGGCGCCGCGTACGCGGACAAGCTGCGCGCGGCCGGCAATACGGTTACGCTGGTCTGCTATCCGGGGATGATCCACGAGTTCTTCAAGATGGGCGGCTACGTACCGGAGGTGCGGGCCGCGCATGCCGACGCGGTGGCGGCGCTCAAGGCCGCATTCGACGACGTTTGATGGCGGCGGCGCCCGGCGCCGCGCGGAGGAAGCGATGACCGACGGCTGGGTGGAAACGGGTGACTGGGCCGTGCTGGGCGGCGATGCCGCACGTATTCGCGATGCGGTGTTCGTGCGCGAGCAGCGGATTCCGCCGGAATGGGAACTCGACGACGAGGATCCGCTGTCGCTGCACGCGGTTGCCTACCGTGTCGATGCGGCGACCGGCGCGCGCCGCGCGGTCGCGACGGGACGGCTGCTGCGCAACGGCACGATCGGCCGCGTCGCGGTGTTGGCCGACGCACGCGGGCAGGGCGCGGGATCGGACGTGCTGCATGCGCTGCTGGATGCGGCACGGCATCGCGGTGAGCCGGTCGTGCGGCTCTACGCCCAAGATACCGCGGTGTCGTTCTACGTGCGGCACGGCTTCGCGGCGATCGGCGAACCGTTCGTCGAAATCGGCGTGCCGCACGTCGAGATGGCGCGCACGCCCTAGTGCCGTGCGCGGCAGGCTCAGCGCGGTTGCGTCGCGTCGATGTCGAACGTGAACGCGCGCTCGAAACTGCCAGGCCGAACGGTGCGGTGCGAGCCGTCGTCGTCGCAGCGTTCCTTGATGTCGACCGTCAGCCGCACGCCTTCCTTCATCGTCACGCGCAGCGCGGTCGTGCCGCGCGTGCCGTATTCGGGTGTCTCGATGAACGCGGCCGACAGCGCCCGCTCGCGCTCGATCGGAATGCCGGTGTGCGGCAGCGCGTCGTCGTCCGCGACACGCGGATCGCGCATCAGCTCGATCAGCTCGTCGAGCGACGGGGTCGGATTGTCGGTCAGCAGCGTGCCGAGTTCCGCGCGCTTGCGCACGACTTTCGGCCAGGGCGTATCGAGCCGGGCGTTCGACAGCGCATGCACGCCGGCGCCGATCGCGACCGGCGCCGCAACGCCGGTTTCGCCTTCGGCCGCGCGATTGCAGAACCACGCGAGTTCGCGCCGCTTCCAGTCGCCGACCAGCAGGTTGAAGCCGTTGTACACGGCCGCGTGCTCGGCCAGCTCGCCGAGGTAGTCGAGCGGCGCGACGGACGGGCCGCGCAGGAAATCGGACACGAGCTTGCCGCGGGTCGGCGCACCCGCGCGAATGTCGAACGGCGCGCGGTAGTTTGTCAGCGCCGCGAAGCGGCCGTCGCGCGACACGCCGAGCCACGTGCCACCCGCTTCCAGATCGCGGCCGGCAAGCACGCCCGGCACGTCCTCCCACCACGAAAGCGGCGCACTGGTACGGCGAAAGAATTCGTCGCGGTTGGCGGTCAGGGTAAAGACGGGACCGGCGGCGGCATCAGGCTGCCAGTCGAAGGCAATCAGACACATCGGGCGAATCTCTCGCAGGAAACTTCGGGCGCCGGCCGCGATCTGCGCGCCGGCGTGCGAACGGGTTGTCAGTGCGTCACGCTTCCGTCGGCCACGCGTACGGCAGCGCGTCGAACGCGAGCGCAGGACCGTCGGCCGAACCAAGATGCACCGTGCCGTTGTCGAGCGCGGCCAGCTTGATCTCGACGAGCGCGTCGACGCCGCCCGCGGGCGCGGCCGCCGCGTTGACGATCATCCCGCACGGCTGGCCCGGGTCGTCGCTGTGGAACAGCTCGACGCCGGCGTGCACGGTGTCGGTCTCGCCGGCGACGTGCGCGAGCGCGGTACGGCGCTTGATCGTGCCGCGGTACTGGCTGCGCGCGACGATTTCCTGGCCCGGGTAGCACCCCTTGCGGAAGTTAACGGCACCGATCACGTCGAAGTTGACCATCTGCGGCACGAACTGTTCGACGGCCGGCTGCGTGATGCGCGGCTCGCCCGCGCGCACGTCGAGCCAGTCCCATACGGCCGGCGACACGACCGGCAGCGTGCCGGCGAGCGCGGCGAGACGCGCGTCGACTTCCGCGCGCGGCCCGATCCACAGGTAGCGCTTGCGGCCGGCCGCGTCCGGCACGCGGATCAGCGCCCCGGCCGGGCCGTCGACCTTCACGTGCACGCCGTCCGGCAGCGCGTCGAAGATGCCCGACAGCACGTCGCGCACGTCGCCCGCGAAGCCGACGACCGCGAGCGCGTCGCTCGCGTCCGTCAGTTTCGCCTTGGCACGGAGCACGAACATCGACAGCCGTTTCTGCACGGCGGCCTGGACGTCCTTCGAGACAAGCAGGCGCACGCCGTGACCGGCGCGCCACGCGAGGAACGACGCGAGCAGGCGGCCCTTCGGCGAGCAATAGCCGGACAGGCGCGCGCTCGCGGCATCGAGATGTTCGATGTCGTTGGTGAGCTGGCTGTGCAGGAACGTCGCGGCGTCGTCGCCGGCCACGTCGATCACGCCGAACTGCGCAAGCGGCATGCAGGCGCCCGGCGTGTCGAAATCGGCGGCTGACGGGCGGGGGAAAACGGGGAGCGAGACGGATGCGGGCTGTGCAGCCGGTGAAGCGAACGGTGTGCTCATGGAATGAGGGAACAGTCAACCCTGACTTTGACGAAGGCGAGCAAGTATTATATGGGTCTTACCTGAGTCTCGTTTCCATGTCCCTACTGAAGAAATGCGCCGCGACGGTCGTGGCGCTGGCCGTCGTTGTGGCCGCTGCCGGCGCGGGCGGCGGATATTACTGGGCGACCCGGCCGCTGCTGCTGGGTGCCGCGTCGCTGGACGTCACGATCAAGCCGCGCAGCAGCGTGAAGAGCGTCGCGCTGCAGCTCAAGCGCGGCGGCGTGCCGATCGAGCCGCTCGGCTTCGTCGCGATGACGCGCCTGCTCGGGCTGTCGAGTCGGCTCAAGTCCGGCAACTACGAATTCAAGACCGGCATCACGCCGTACGACGTGCTGCAGAAGATCGCGCGGGGCGACGTGAACGAGTACGTCGCGACGGTGATCGAAGGCTGGACCTTCAAGCGGATGCGCGCGGAACTCGACGGCAATCCCGATCTCGCGCACGCGACGGCCGGCATGAGCGACGCCGAATTGCTGCGCGCGATCGGTGCGCCGGACAGCGCGATTCAGCGCGGCAGCGGCGAGGGGCTGTTCTTCCCCGACACCTACCTGTTCGACAAGGGCACGAGCGATCTGAACATCTACCGGCGTGCGTACCATCTGATGCAGACGCGTCTCGACGAAGCGTGGGCCGCGCGCGTGCCGGGCCTGCCGTACAAGACGCCTTACGAAGCGCTGACGATCGCGTCGATCATCGAAAAGGAAACGGGTCACGCGGCCGATCGCGCGTTCGTCGCGGCCGTGTTCGCGAACCGGCTGCGCATCGGGATGCCGCTGCAGACCGATCCGTCGGTGATCTACGGCCTGGGAGACGCGTACGACGGCCGCCTGCGCAAGCGCGACCTGCAGGCGGACACTCCCTACAATACCTACACGCGCCGCGGGCTGCCGCCGACGCCGATCGCCCTGCCGGGCGTCGCCGCGCTGCAGGCGGCGATCAATCCGGCCCAGACGAGCGCGCTCTATTTCGTCGCGAAGGGCGACGGCACGAGCGTGTTCTCGGACACGCTCGGCGACCACAACAAGGCCGTGGACAAGTACATACGAGGTCAATAATGGCGAGCGGTAAATTCATCACGTTCGAAGGCATCGACGGGGCGGGGAAGACCACCCACCTGCAATGGTTCTGCGAACGCCTCCAGGCCAGGCTGGCCGCGAGCGGCCGGCAGGTCGTCGTCACCCGCGAGCCGGGCGGCACGCAGCTCGGCGAGAAGCTGCGCGAGATCCTGCTGAACCAGCCGATGGATCTCGAGACCGAAGCGCTGCTGATGTTCGCCGCGCGCCGCGAGCACCTCGCGCTCGTGATCGAGCCTGCGCTCGCGCGCGGCGACTGGGTCGTGTCGGATCGCTTCACCGACGCCACGTTCGCGTACCAGGGCGGCGGCCGCGGACTGCCGCGCGACAAGCTCGAGACGCTCGAGCGCTGGGTCCAGGGCGGCTTCCAGCCCGACCTGACGGTGCTGTTCGACGTCGCGCCGCAGGTGGCGAGCGAGCGCCGCGGCGCCGCGCGCATGCCCGACAAGTTCGAAAGCGAGTCGGACGCATTCTTCTCGCGCACTCGCGCCGAATACCTGCGGCGCGCGGAAGAGGCGCCGCACCGCTTCGCGATCGTCGACGCGACGCAGACGATTCCCGACATCCGCCAGCAGCTCGAACGCGTGCTCGCCGCGCTGTAACACGAAGGAACGCACCACATGATCTATCCGTGGCAGACCGACGACTGGAACCGCCTGCAGCAACTGCGTGCGCAGTGGCCGCATGCGCTGTTGCTGCACGGCCAGGCCGGGATCGGCAAGCTGCAGTTCGCGCAGCATCTCGCGCAGGGCTTCCTGTGCGAGGCGCCACAGCCGAACGGCGAGCCGTGCGGCACCTGCGCGGCCTGCACGTGGTTCGCGCAGGGCAACCATCCGGACTACCGGATCGTGCTGCCCGAGGCGCTCGCGGGCGAGGCGCCGGGCGCCGCCGACGACGCGAAGCCGGCCGACGCGGACGAAGGCGGCAAGAAGACGCGCGCGCCGAGCAAGGAAATCAAGATCGAGCAGGTGCGGGCGTTGCTCGACTTCTGCGGGGTCGGTTCGCACCGCGGCGGCGCGCGCGTCGTCGTGCTGTACCCGGCCGAGGCGCTGAACGTCGCCGCGTCGAACGCGCTGCTGAAAACGCTGGAGGAGCCGCCGTCCGGCGTCGTGTTCCTGCTGGTGTCGGCCCGCATCGACCGGCTGCTGCCGACCATCATCAGCCGCTGCCGGCAGTGGCCGATGACCGTGCCGGCGCCCGACGCCGCCGCGGCATGGCTCGCGGCGCAGGGTATCGACGATGCGCGCGCGCTGCTCGCCGAAGCCGGCGGCGCGCCGCTCGCCGCGCTGGCGCTCGCGAGCGACGAGAACCGCCCGCTGCGCGATTTCACGCTCGGCCAGCTCGCGGCGGGCGCCGCGTGCGATCCGTTCGCGTGCGGCGAGACGCTGCAGAAGCTGCCGGTGCCGCTGGTGCTCGGCTGGCTGCAGCGCTGGCTGTACGATCTGCTTGCGCAGCGGATGGCGGGCGCGCCGCGCTACTTCCCGATGCAGGCGGCCGCGCTCGCGCGGTGCGCGGAGGCGGTCGACGCGCATGCGTTCGCGCGCTTCATGAAGGCCGTGACGCGCCAGCGGACGGTCGAGAACCATCCGCTCAATGCCCGGCTCGTATTCGAGGAACTGTTTCTCGGTTATCGGGAAATGTTCGCGTGAGCGAGTATTGTTTCCTTCGGGTGGGGAAACGATTGCCGGCGAGCGCATGAGCGCCCGCCAACCGTATTCAGGAACCACGATGTTCGTCGATTCTCACTGCCACATCAATTTCAAGGGTCTCGCCGACCGCCTGCCTGCCGTGCTGGAGAACATGCGCGAGCACGACGTCACGCACGCGCTGTGCGTGTCGGTCGACTTCGAGACGCTGCCCGACGTGCTCGCGATCGCGCAGGCGCACGACAACGTGTACGCGTCGGTCGGCGTGCACCCGGATCACGAGGACGCACGGGAGCCGACGCTCGCGGAACTGATCGAGCTGGCCGCGCACCCGAAGGTCGTCGCGATCGGCGAGACGGGCCTCGACTACTATCGCCTCGAAGGCCGCTCGATCGCCGACATGGAGTGGCAGCGCGAACGCTTTCGCACGCACATCCGCGCGGCGACCGCGACGATGAAGCCGCTGATCATCCATACGCGCTCGTCGTCGGAAGACACGCTGCGAATCATGGCCGAGGAGCGCGCGGACGTGCCGGGCGGCGTGATGCACTGCTTCACCGAGCCGTGGCCCGTTGCCGAGCAGGCGCTCGCGCAGAACTTCCATATCTCGCTGTCGGGGATCGTCACGTTCAAGAACGCGACCGACGTGCAGGACGTCGCGCGGCGCGTGCCGCTCGACCGGCTGCTGATCGAAACCGACTCGCCGTACCTCGCGCCGGTGCCATATCGCGGCAAGCCGAATGAACCTGCGTACGTCAGCCATGTCGGACGCTTTATCGCATCCGAGCGGGGGATCGCCGTCGAGGCGCTCGCCGATGCGACGACACAGAACTTTTTCCGGCTGTTCAAGATCGCCCGCTAACGGCGCGCGGCCAGCCGACAACCCAGGGAAGGAGCCCACAACAATGACGAAGCCGACCACATACCTGCCCAAGCGCGCACTCGTCGCCGCCGCGCTCGTCGCGAGCGGCCTCTTTGCCGCCGCCGGCGCGCATGCCGAGTCGCTCGACGCGATCGTCAAGGCGGTCAAGTTCGACGATATCGCCGACATCGGCAAGCAGCTCAAGAGCGGCAAGCTCGATCCGAACACGCTCGCGCCGAACGGCGACCCGATCCTCGTGATCGCCGCGCGCGAGAAGTCCGACAAGGTCGCCGCCGCAATCGCCACGACGCCGAACGTCGACCTCGAGAAGGAAGACAAGGCAGGCGAGAACGCGCTGATGCTCGCGTCGCTGAACGGCGACGTCGGGCTCGTCAAGCTGCTGATCGACAAGGGCGCGGAAGTCAGCAAGAAGGGCTGGGCGCCGCTGCACTACGCGGCGACCAACGGCCAGGACGAGGTCGTCAAGATCCTGCTCGACCACGACGCGTATATCGACACCGCATCGCCGAACGGCACGACGCCGCTGATGATGGCCGCGCGCGGCAACCACGCGACGACCGTCAACCTGCTGCTCGACCAGGGTGCCGATCCGCAGGTGAAGAACCAGCTCGGCATCACCGCGCTCGAGTTCGCGAAGCACTACAAGGCACCGGACGCGATCGACATCCTGAGCAAGCGGACGGTGCGCGTCGGTGCGTCGGCGCCGGCAGATGGCCAAAAGAGTGCAAAATGACGGTTTCGGCGCGGTGGCGCAGCGCCCGGTCGTCCGGTACCCGGCCGGCCGCGGGCGTCCGGCTGCCGCGCCGGTCAGCGCAGCAAGCGGCCCGGGGCCGCATTGACATAAGGAACACCATGTTGCGGGCTATGTTTTGTGCCGCGGCGTTCGCCGTGCCGTTGTCGGCGGCGGCTTTCACGGGCGCGGATCTCGACCGGCTGTGCGCGAAGACGGACGTCAAGTCGCGCGCGTCGTGCGCCGCCTACATCGAAGGCGCCGCCGATGGCGTCTACAACACGATCGACGCGATCGGCGGTACCACGGGGCCGCGCGTCGGGCAGTATTTCTGCCTGCCGCCCGACATCCGGGCGCAGCAGATGACCGACGCGGTGCGCAAGTACATCGCGGAGAACCCGAAGCTGGCCGACTACAACGCGAGCACCGCGGTGTCGCTCGGTCTCGGCAAGGCGTTCCCCTGCAGGGGCGGCAGCTGATCTGACGCCGGGGCCGGGCGCGCGCGTTGCCCGGACGTCGCCGACGCATCCAGGACGAGGCCGCCGCGCCTCATAACCGAAGCATTCCCGGGCGCCGATGATTTCAATCGAGGAATTGCAGCGCATCGCCGATGCGCCGTTGCATGCGTGGCTCGGCACGCTGGGCGTGTCGGTCATCGTCGTGCTCGTCGTCGTGATCGTGCACCGTGTCGGCGCACGCATCGTCAAGCGCATCGCGCAGCCGTATCCGTTGATGAGCGCGATCCTGCGTTACATCGACAAACCTTCGCTCGTCACGCTCGCGCTGCTCGCGCTCGAGTTCCTGTGGATCCAGGCGGACGACGGCATGTCGTTCGTGGGCGGGATGCGCACCGCGGCCGCGGTCGGCTCCATCGTGTCGCTGACCTGGCTGCTGGTGCGGCTCGCGGCCGGTGTCGGCGACGCGATCATCCAGGCCCATCCGATGGATGCGGCCGACAATCTCCACGCACGGCGCGTCCACACGCAGGCCAAGGTGCTCGTGCGGACCGTCATGGTGCTGATCGTGATCATCGGCACCGGCGCCGCGCTGATGACGTTCCCGAACGTGCGCCAGGTCGGCGCGAGCCTGCTGGCGTCGGCCGGCGTCGCGGGGCTGGTTGCCGGCATCGCCGCGCGGCCGGTGCTCGGCAACCTGATCGCCGGGCTGCAGATCGCGCTCACGCAGCCGATCCGGCTCGACGACGTCGTCGTGATCCAGGGCGAGTGGGGCCGCATCGAGGAAATCACCGGCTCGTTCGTGTCGGTGCGGCTGTGGGATCAGCGCCGGCTCGTCGTTCCGCTGCAGTGGATCATCGAAAACCCGTTCACGAACTGGACGCGCAGCAGCTCGGAGATCATCGGCACGGTGTACCTGTCGGTCGACTACCGCACGCCGCTCGCGCCGCTGCGCGAGGAACTCGCGCGGCTCGTCCATGCGGCGCCCGAGTGGGACGGCCGCGTGCAGGTGCTGCAGGTGACCGACGCGACCGAGCGCACGATGCAGTTGCGCGCGCTCGTCAGCGCGGCCGACTCGTCGGCATGCTGGGATCTGCGCTGCCGCGTGCGCGAAGGCTTGATCGCCTACCTGCAGGCGCGCTTTCCGCAATGCCTGCCGCGCAGCCGAACGGAGCTGTATCCGCACGATTCGGCGCTGGACGAGCCGAACCCCGAACGGCCGCATGCGCGGCCGCCCGCCGCCAGCACGGCAGCCAACACCGCGGCCGATCCGAAGGCCACCGAAGGCCGCTGAACGCGTGCCAATATCCGCCGCCATTTTCTTTCCATGACCGCGCTGAACACGCTCGCCATCGCCAACTACCGCTCGCTGCGCGAGCTGATCGTGCCGCTCGCGGCGCTCACCGTCGTCACGGGGCCGAACGGCAGCGGCAAGTCGAGCGTTTACCGCGCGCTGCGGCTGCTCGCCGATACGGCGCAGGGGCGCGTGATTCCGTCGCTCGCGCGCGAAGGCGGGCTGCCCTCGACGCTGTGGGCCGGCCCCGAGCGCTTTTCGCGCGCGATGCTGAGCGGCGAGATGCCGGTGACCGGTACGGTGCGCAATGGACCCGTGAGCCTCAAGCTCGGTTTCGCGGGCGACGATTTCGGTTATGCGATCGATCTCGGCCTGCCGGTCCCGAGCCGTTCGCAGTTCGCGCTCGATCCCGTCGTGAAGCGCGAATGCATCTGGGGTGGCGCGCTGTTGCGCCCGTCGACGCTGCTGGTCGACCGGCAGGGCGCGCAGATTCGCGCGCGCACCGCGTCGGGCGACTGGCACACGGTGCCGCAGCCGGTCGCGAGCTTCGACAGCATGATGACCGAGTTCGCCGATCCGGTCGGCGCGCCAGAGATGATCGCGGTACGCGAGCGGATCCGATCGTGGCGCTTCTACGACCATTTCCGCACCGATGCGCAGGCGCCCGCCCGGCAGTCGCACATCGGCACCCACACGCCGGTGCTCGCGGACGACGGCGCCGACCTGGCTGCCGCGCTGCAGACGATTCGCGAAATCGGAGATGCCGCCGCGCTCGACGCGGCGATCGACGACGCGTTCCCGGGCGCATCGATCGACATCGACAATCCGGGCGGCCGCGGCCGCTTCGACATGCTGATGCGCCAGCCGGGGCTGCTGCGGCCGCTGTCGGCCGCCGAGCTGTCGGACGGCACGCTACGCTATCTGCTGCTCGCGGCCGCGCTGCTGACGCCGAGGCCGCCCGCGCTGATGGTGCTGAACGAGCCGGAAACGAGCCTGCATCCCGATCTGCTGCCGGCGCTCGGCCGCCTGATCGCGCAGGCCGCGCAGCGTTCGCAGGTGCTGGTCGTGTCGCACGCGGCGCGGCTCATTGCGACGCTCGAACGCGAGGCCGGCTGCGAGTCGCTGGTGCTCGACAAGCAGCTCGGCGCGACCGTGCTCGTCGACGCGGATACGCGCGACTTGCCGCCGTGGAAGTGGCCGTCACGCTGACGGGCGGGGCGGGGCGGGGCGGTGCGTGCGTGGCCCGTCAGCGGTGGGCCGTTGGTCGCCCGCCCTCGGACGCCCGCCGCGCCGGTCCGGCCGCCTCGAAGCTGGTACGGACGGCCCGCGGGCGAATGTATCCTGTCTGTAACAACGCCCATAAAATGAAAGTCCGGTGCTTCCGGGCATCGAGATCGCGAATAATGATGAGAGATTCGGCCGGCGCGATGCCGGCCGCACGCCGCACGGAGCGCGGTGTGCCCCAGCCCCCGTGCCGGCCGATCGAGGACACAGGAGAGGTGGACCATGAGAATTGCCCAGATCGCCCCGCTGACTGAATCCGTCCCGCCGAAGCTGTACGGCGGCACGGAGCGCGTCGTGTCCTACATCACCGAGGCGCTCGTCGATCTCGGCCATGACGTGACGCTGTTCGCCAGCGGCGATTCGACGACCCGGGCCAGGCTCGAACCGGTGTGGCCGCGCGCGTTGCGGCTCGACTCGTCGATCCGCGATCGCGTCGCCCCGCACATGCTGCTGATGGAGACGGTCGCGCGCCGCGCGAAGGATTTCGACGTGCTCCATTTTCACATGGACTACTACTCGTTTTCGGTTTTCAACCGGCAGGACACGCCGTACGTGACGACGCTGCACGGCCGGCTGGATCTGCCCGAGCAGCAACCGGTGTTCGACACGTTCAACACCGCGCCGGTGATCTCGATATCGAATTCGCAGCGCCAGCCGCTGCCGCAGGCGAAATGGCTGACGACCGTGTACCACGGCCTGCCCGACGCACTGTACCTGCCGCAGCCCGTCGAGCCGCGCTATCTCGCGTTCCTCGGCCGTATCTCGCCGGAGAAGCGGGTCGACACGGCAATCCGCATCGCGCGCCAGTGCGGGCTGCCGATTCGGATCGCAGCGAAGATCGACGCGGCGGACCAGGAATACTTCGAACGCGAGATCAAGCCCCTGTTCGCCCTCCCGCACGTCGAATACATCGGCGAGATCGCCGACCACCAGAAGGCCGAATTCCTGTCGGGCGCGCATGCGCTGCTGTTTCCGATCGATTGGCCGGAGCCGTTCGGGCTGGTGATGATCGAGGCGATGTCGTGCGGCACGCCGGTGATCGCGTTCAATCGCGGCGCGGTGCCGGAGGTGGTGGACGAAGGCGTGTCGGGCTTCATCGTCGAGGACGAGATCAGCGCGGTGGCCGCCGTGAACCGGCTGCACCTGCTGCCGCGCGCACGCGTGCGGCAGCGCTTCGAGGAGCGCTTCACGGCGCGGCGGATGGCGCTGCAGTACGTCGACGTGTACCAGTCGCTGATTCGCGCGCAGAAGCGTTCGCGCTTCAAGGTGATCGATTCGACGACCTGACGCGCCACGCGCGCGGATAAAAAAACGGCGATGCCCGCAAGGACATCGCCGTTTGCACGTCGCCCGCGCGCGGTGCGCACGGGCGAGGACGCCTCGGCTTCAGATCTTCAGCTTCGTGACCTTCGTGCCGTTGATCGACACGTCGCCCATCAGGCCGGCATTGGTCAGCACGACGACCTGGACCGGCGCGGTGGCCGTGGTCGTGTCGACCGCGCCGTTCGCGCCCATCTTCACGAGCGCGACCGATGCACCGGCGCCGGCTGCCCAGCCGTCCGAGCCGCGGAATTCGTCGAGCGCTTCCTGCGTCATGAACAGGAACACGATCGCCTTCGACTGCGCGCCGGCCTGCAGGCCGACCGACAGCGACGACGTGTTGTAGTAGCCGACCGTGCTGCCACCGACGCGCAGTGCGCCGTTACCCGACTGGCCGCCGACGATGAAGCCTGCCTGGATCACGTCCGGGAACACGAGCACGCCGCGCGACTTCGCGACGAGTTCGCGCGAACCCTTGACCGTGGAATACATGCGCGACAGCGTTGCGTCGACGCTCGAATCGATCGCCTGACGCTTCGACGCATTGGTCGCGGCATTGTCGGGTTTGTCGGGGGTGGTGGTGCAACCGGTGAGCGCAAGGCTGCCGACGACAAGCGCAGCGGCGGCTTTTAGCACAAGATTCCGTTTTTGCATCGTTCTTCTCCATCGGATGACGTTCGGAGTGAGTCTCGCTCACGGAGCGGATCACGTCGGCAGTTATATCACAGCGGATTACAATCCCTTTTCGTTCGCGCGTGAAAAAGCGTCAAATCGTTTTGCGGTGTCGCGGCGCGCCAACGGACGGACCGGCGCGCGCACGGCGATACGTCGCGCGGCCGGCCGGGGACGGCGGGAAAGGGGAAAGGGGAGCGATTGCTGCGCGTCAGTGTGGCGTGACGGGCGGTGCCGGCGGGGCGGCCGGTTTGATCGGCGGGCGCCGCAGCGCGCGGCGGATCAGCGCGATCACGACCCCGCACGCGAACAGGAACGCGGCCGGCACGACCCAATAGCCGACGAATGCATGCCACAGATAACCGGCGAGCGTATTGCGGCGCACCACGTATTCGTCCCGGGCTGCCTGCTGACGTGCCGCGTTGGCGGCCAGCACGTCGGCCGGGCAGCCGGCGGCGCGCGCCGCGTCAGGATCGCCGTGGCACTTCGCGGCGGCGCCTGCCGCCTGCTGCGCATCGGTGAGCTGCCAGGTGGTCAGCGCGAGCTGCAGGTCGGCCTTGTTGTACGCCATTTCCTCGCGGATCTCGCGCACGGCGACGATCGCGACGGGCACGGCCCAGAACACGATCACGATCAGCCAGCGGCGGAACCAGCGGTGTTGTCTCCATGCCATCCATGCCTCCGTTTGACGCGGTGTGCGCGTCCGTCTCGAGGGCGGCCCGATGGCGCTTCTTGTACTTGGATGGGCCGCGTTGCAGCCATCATAGAAGAAATCGCGGCGAATTGCCGCACCATGTGGCGGCATTCGTACGGCGCGTGGAGGGAAGCGGGGAGGGACGGCGGTGGAGCATGTCGCAACGGCGGCGATGCCGTCGGCCGGACAGCGCGGCGACGCATCCGGCGTCATCGCGCGCGTCGATGCGCGTGCAACGAAAACAAAAATGCCGCGCCCGCCGAAGCGGTGCGCGGCATTCGCGCGGGAGCACCGGAACTCAGGCGGCCGGCTGGCTGCTCAGGCAACTCTTCATGAACGCCTTGCGGTCGTCGCCCTTCTTGTCGGCGGCCTGGGTGTTGCAGGCCTTCATCTTTTCCTGCTGCGACATCTTCTTCGCGGGCTTGGCCGACAGGCAGTCCTTCATGAACGCCTTGCGTTCGTCGCCCGTCTTGCCGGCGGCCTGGGTGTTACAGGCCTTCATCTTGTCCTGCTGGCTGTTCGCCGCGAAAGCGGGGGAAGCCAGCATGCCGCCGAGAAGGACCGCGGCTACGAGCGATTGGATTTTCATTTCGACACTCCCATGGGGTGAATTGCGTTTTATATCGACGCCGTCACGAAGCCCGGCGCAATGGGAACAGGGTCACATCGCGCCGCGCGCTCCGATTATGGCAAATCAATGTGAAAACACCAAAACGGCATACTTATAACGCGGCGGGCAACGCGGCCGTTGACGGCGTGCGCACGCCGGCGATCGGGACAAACCATGATGCGACGCGTTCGGCTCCGTTCGCGCGCACGGGACCTACCGGATGCCGGCCGCGAGCGATTACAATCGCGGCCATGAATATTTCGAACACCGCAACTCCTTCGTCCGCGCCGGCGCTGCCGCGCATCGCCGTACTCGCCACCGGCGGCACGATCGCCGGCGCCGCGCCGGACGCCGCCAGCACGGCCGGCTATCAGGCCGGCGCGCTCGGCGTCAATTTCCTGCTCGACGCGGTGCCGGCGCTCGCGTCGGTCGCGCGCATCGATGCCGAGCAGGTCGCCAGCATCGACAGCAAGGATCTCGCGCTGCCGCTCTGGAATACGCTCGCCGCGCGCATCGACGCGCTGATGGCCGATCCGGCGATCGACGGCATCGTGATCACCCACGGTACCGACACGCTCGAGGAAACCGCGTACGCGCTGCATCTGGTCGTGACCGGCGACAAGCCGGTCGTGCTGACGGCCGCGATGCGGCCGGCCACCGCGCTGTCGTCCGACGGGCCGCTGAACCTGCTGAACGCGGTGACGGTCGCCGCTCACCCGGCCGCGCTCGGGCAGGGCGTGCTCGTCGCGTTCAACAACCGGATCCACGGCGCGCGCGACGTCGTGAAGACGAGCACTTACGCGGTCGACGCATTCCAGTCGCCGGAACTGGGCGCGCTCGGCTGGGTGCAGGACGGCCGCGTCGAATTCGCGCGCCGCGTGACGCGCTCGCGCGATGCGCACCTGGCGATTGCTGCCACGTGGCCGCCGGTCGAAGTCGTCGCGAGCTATGCGGGCGTGACGCGCACGGCCGTCGACGCGCTGGTGGCGGCCGGCGTGCGCGGCCTCGTCGTGGCGGGCACCGGCAACGGGTCGATCCACGCGACGCTGCAGGCGGCGCTCGCCGATGCGGTGAAAGCGGGTGTCGCCGTGGTGCGTGCGTCGCGCGTCGGCTCGGGGCACGTGATGCGCAACGGCGCCGCGAACGACGACGTGCTCGGTTTCGTGAGCGCCGGGTCGCTGAGCCCGTTTAAGGCACGCGTGCTGCTGATGCTTGCGCTCGCGAACGGCATGCACGGGCGCGACGCGCTGCAACGCGCATTCGACACGCTGTAACCGCTGTCCGCCGATCGGGCGGCGCGCATGAAAAAAAGGCAGGCCATCGGCCTGCCTTTTTTGCGTCAGTGCTGCGCGAATGCTCAGGACTGCGGCGGAATCACGAGCTTCTGACCCGGATAGATGCGGTCCGGGCTCGACAGCATCGGCTTGTTCGCCTCGAAGATCGCCGGGTACTTGTTCGCGTCGCCGTACACTTCCTTGGCGATCGCCGACAGCGTGTCGCCCGGCTTCACGTCGTGGTACTGAACTTCCGGATCGTCCGGCTGCAGATCGTCGTCGTTGACGCCCGCGACGCCTTGCACGTTGCCGGCCGCGACCTTGACCTTCGCCTTCGTGTCGAGGTCGGCGACGCTGCCCGACAGCGTGACGGTGCGCGATGCGCCGTCGAACGCCACGGTCAGGTTCGACGTGTCGAGACCTTGCGTGTTGATGTAGTTCTTGATCGCATCGGCCGCGGTCTGGTTCGCGGCATTCGGATCTTCCGCTGCTTGCGCATCGGCGTGACCCAGCAGTTTTTCACCCGCCTCTTTGATAAACGAAAGAAGACCCATCGCTGCACTCCCTAGGTGGTTGAAAAGAAAACGCGCCGTGAAGTGGCGAAAAAAACACCGCGCTGGGCGCGATCACAGGCGTGAGCGCAAGCGCGGCGGATTTCTCGAAAGGCGTGGCGAAAGTGTAGGCGTTCATCGCGACGATTGCATGAAAAATCGCACGCCCGAACGTAAAGAAATGTAATACGCGAAATCCGACAGGCGGACACCCGACGACGACGTCTGACCGACCAAGGCTTCCCCGGCGTCGCCGGGTGCCGCTGCGGACCCCACCACGCCGCTCTCAGCCCAGAGCGGCGTTTTTCGCCCCACCGCGCACGCATTTCGGCAATACGCGGCGGGGCGCCCCATCGTGATGCACGCGCAGGCGTGCATCGATGCGACCGGCCGTGGCCGGATCGCGTGTATGCGTCGCGCGTTCGCCGTTGCAGCGAAACGCGCGTCGTTGCGTCGGCGTTACGCGGCCGGCGTCTGACCGATCTCGAAGTTCGACATGATCTCGAGCGCACGCACGAGTGCCGAGTGATCCCACGCCTTGCCGCCATGCGATGCGCACACGCTGAACAGCTGCTGCGCGCTCGCCGTGTGCGGCAGTGCGAGGCCGAGCTTGCGTGCACCGTCGAGCGCGAGGTTCAGGTCCTTCTGATGCAGCTCGATGCGGAAGCCCGGATCGAACGTGCGCTTCGTCATGCGCGCACCGTGCACTTCGAGGATGCGCGAGGCGGCGAAGCCGCCCATCAGCGCCTGACGCACGCGCTCCGGATCGGCGCCCGAGCGTGCGGCAAACAGCAGCGCTTCGCCGACCGCTTCGATGTTCAGCGCGACGATGATCTGGTTCGCGACCTTGCAGGTCTGGCCCGCGCCGTTGTCGCCGACGAGCGTGATGTTCTTGCCCATCTTCTCGAACAGCGGCTTCGCGCGCTCGAAGGCCTTCTCCGGGCCGCCGACCATGATCGTCAGCGTTGCTTCGCGGGCGCCGACTTCGCCGCCGGACACCGGCGCGTCGAGGTAGTCGCAGCCGAGCGCGTTGATCTGCTTCGCGAATTCCTGCGTGTCGAGCGGCGAGATCGAGCTCATGTCGATCACGAGCTTGCCGGCCGAGAGACCCTTCGCGACGCCGTCGTCGGCGAACAGCACGTTACGCACGTCGGGCGTGTCCGGCACCATTGAGATGATGACGTCGGCGTTCTGCGCGACTTCGGTCGAGTTTGCGACGACCTTCGCGCTGGCGCGCAGGTCGTCGGGAATCGGGAACGCACCGTTCACGACGAGCTGATGATCGCCCTTGAGCAGGTTGCGCGCCATGTGCGCGCCCATGATGCCGAGGCCAATGAAACCGATGGTTGCCATGTGAAAGTCTCCTTTAGGGGCGTATGTGGGAATGCCGCGGGAAGGGCGGATCTCAGGCTGCGCGACGCGCCGAGCCCGGTGCGCAGCCGGCGACGCTTTGCAGCCAGCCGAGGCCTTCCGTCGTGGTGGTGCGGGGCTTGTATTCGCAGCCGACGTAGCCGGCATAGCCGAGCCGGTCGAGCAGCGCGAACAGGAACGCGTAATTGATCTCGCCAGTGCCCGGCTCGTTGCGGCCCGGGTTGTCCGCGAGCTGGACGTGGCCGATCGATGCGAGGTTGCGTTCGATCGTCGCGGCCAGTTCGCCTTCCATGCGCTGCATGTGATAGATGTCGTACTGCAGGAACAGGTTGTCCGAGCCAACCGCACGGATCACGTCGAGCCCTTCGGACGAGCGGTTCAGCGCGAAGCCCGGGATGTCGAAGCTGTTGCACGGCTCGACGAGCAGGCGGATGCCTTCGCGCTTGAGCGCGTCGGCGGCGAAGCGCAGGTTGTCGACGATCGTGACGAACGTCTTGTCGCGCGCCGTGCTCGCCGACGGGATGCCGACGAGGCAGTTCAGCTGCGGCACCTTCAGCGCCTTCGCGTACTCGATCGCACGGCCGACCCCTTCCTGGAACTCGCCGACGCGATCGGGCAGGCACGCGATGCCGCGCTCGCCCTGATCCCAGTTGCCCGCGGGCAGGTTGTGCAGCACGAGGCGCAGGCGATGCGTCTCGAGCTGCTCGGCGAGTTCCTCTTTCGCGTACGGATACGGGAACAGGAACTCGACGGCGTCGAAGCCCGCGTCGGCGGCCGCCTTGAAGCGGTCGAGGAACGGCACTTCGTTGAACAGCATGGTCAGGTTTGCAGCAAACTTCGGCATGAGCTAAGCCTCTTCGGTCGGTCAGTCAAAAAATGTCGTGCGGATCAGTCGAGCATCGAGATCGCGGTCGGCGCGTGTTCGGCCTTCTCGGCGAGTTCCTCGAACTCGTTGATCGAGTCGATTTCGGTGCCCATCGAGATGTTCGTCACGCGCTCGAGGATCACTTCGACGACGACCGGCACGCTGAACTCTTCCGCGAGCGTTTGCGCCTGACGCAGCGCCGGCTCGATCTCTTCTGGCTTGAACACGCGCAGCGCCTTGCAGCCGAGGCCTTCGGCGACCGCCACGTGGTCGACGCCGTAGCCGTTCAGCTCCGGTGCGTTGACGTTGTCGAACGCGAGCTGCACGCAGTAGTCCATGTCGAACGCACGCTGCGCCTGGCGGATCAGGCCGAGGTACGAGTTGTTCACGACGACGTGCACGTACGGCAGCTTGAATTGCGCGCCGGCGGCCAGCTCCTCGATCATGAACTGGAAGTCGTAGTCGCCGGACAGTGCGACGATCGGACGGCGCGGGTCGGCCGCACGCACGCCGAGCGCGGCGGGGATCGTCCAGCCGAGCGGGCCGGCCTGGCCGCAGTTGATCCAGTTACGCGCCTTGAACACGTGCAGGAACTGCGCGGCGGCGATCTGCGACAGGCCGATCGTGCTGACGTAGCAGGTATCGCGGCCGAACACCTTGTTCATCTCTTCGTACACGCGCTGCGGCTTGACCGGCACGTTGTCGAAGTGGGTCTTGCGCTGCAGCGTGCGCTTGCGCTCCTGGCACTCGGACACCCATGCGCTGCGATCCTTCAGCTTGCCGGCGGCCTTCCATTCCCGTGCGACGGCGACGAACAGCTCCAGCGCGGCCTTCGCGTCCGACACGATGCCGAGATCCGGGCCGAACACGCGGCCGATCTGGGTCGGCTCGATGTCGACGTGCACGAACTTGCGGCCCTTCGTGTATACCTCGACGCTACCCGTGTGACGGTTCGCCCAGCGGTTGCCGATGCCGAGCACGAAGTCCGACGCGAGCATCGTTGCGTTGCCGTAGCGATGCGACGTCTGCAGACCGACCATGCCGGCCATCAGCGGGTGGTCGTCGGGAATCGCGCCCCACGACATCAGCGTCGGGATCACGGGCACGCCGATCGTTTCGGCGAACTGGACGAGCAGGTCTTCGGCCGCCGCGTTGAGCACGCCGCCGCCCGACACGATCAGCGGCTTGTCCGCGTCGTTGAGCATCGCGAGCGCCTTCTCGATCTGCGCGCGGGTTGCCGCGGGCTTGTAGACCGGCAGCGGTTCGTACGTGTCGATGTCGAATTCGATCTCGGCGAGCTGCACGTCGATCGGCAGGTCGACCAGCACCGGGCCCGGACGGCCCGAGCGCATCAGATGGAACGCCTGCTGGAACACGCGCGGCACCAGCGCCGGCTCGCGCACGGTGACGGCCCACTTGGTGACGGGCTTCGCGATCGACTCGATGTCGACGGCCTGGAAGTCTTCCTTGTACAGGCGCGCACGCGGTGCCTGGCCCGTGATCGCGAGGATCGGAATCGAGTCGGCCGACGCGGAGTACAGGCCGGTGATCATGTCGGTGCCGGCGGGGCCCGACGTGCCGATGCACACGCCGATGTTGCCCGGCGCGGCGCGCGTGAAGCCTTCGGCCATGTGCGACGCACCCTCGACGTGGCGGGCCAGCACATGGCTGATGCCGCCCGACTTGCGCATCGCGGAATAGAACGGGTTGATTGCTGCGCCCGGCACGCCGAACGCGGTCTGGATGCCTTCCTTCTCGAGCACGAGTACGGCTGCGTCGACGGCTCTCATCTTGGCCATGAATGTCTCCTTGAATGTGCGGATCTTGCGAATCGGTCTGTTGGGAACACTTTAGGGATGCAAGAAAGGTTTGATAAGATCAGCCGAAGTTACTTATTTCGAAACTAAAAGTATGGAATGACGGCCGGACAGGGTTTTCCCGCCGGTGTCGGCGCCGGGATGGAGACGGGAGATGGATCGTTTCAAGCAGATCGAGACGTTCGTGCGCGTCGCGGACGCGGGCAGCCTCGCGGCGGCCGCGCTCGAGGAGGGCGTGTCGCCGGTGGTGCTGGGGCGGCGCATCGACGCGCTGGAGAAGCGCCTCGGCGTGAAGCTGATGTACCGCTCGACGCGGCGGCTGGTGGTCAGCGAGGAGGGCGCCGCGTTCCTCGAGCGCTGCCGCGGGCTGTTGTCCGAATGGGACCAGGCCGAGAACGAGCTGGCCGCCGGCCGCCGCGCGGTCAGCGGGCACCTGATCGTGTCCGCGCCAGCCGCGTTCGGTCGCAAGCACGTGGCGCCGCACGCGCCGGGTTTCCTCGTCGACAAGCCGGAAATGCAGCTGTCGTTCAACCTGACCGATCGTGTCGTCGATCTCGTGCGCGAAGGCTACGACCTGTCGATCCGGATCGGCGGCTCGGTCGACCCGAACTTCGTCGCGGTAAAGCTCGCGTCGAACCGGCGCGTCGTGTGCGGCACGCCCGACTATTTCCGCCGCCACGGCCGGCCGAAGTCGCTCGACGACCTGCTCAGGCACAACTGTCTCGCGTTCAACCTGCAGGGTGGCCAGAACCGCGGCTGGTATTTCCAGCGCCACGGCAAGATCGTGACGATGCGGGTGGCCGGCAATCTCGACTGCAACGACGGCGAGCTGCTGCACCGCTGGGTGTCGGAAAGCCTCGGGCTCGGCTGGCGCTCGACCTGGGAAATCGCCGCGCAGCTGGAGACGGGCGAACTCGAGACGGTGCTCGACGAATATGCGCTGCCGGACTACGACATCCTCGCGGTCTATCCGCAGCAGCGCTACGTGCCCGCGCGCGTGCGCTACTTCATCGACTACCTGCGCGAAGCGTATGCGCGCCCCGGCTACTGGAGCAGCACGCCGTAACGGGCGCGGCAGGTTCCGGCATTTTTTTGCGCATCATCGGCTTCATGCGGGAATAAACTCGACGCAGCGGCGGTAAGGTCATCGAGTGCGCACGCTGCCGGTCTGTCCGGGCACCGGGCGCGGAACGGGCGCGGCTTCGGCCGCCGGGACCAGGGAGGCCATGTGGGGCAAGCCGGACAGGCGGTCGACGAACGGACGGAGGACGACGCGGTCGCGCGTGGCGAGCGGTTTCGCGCGCTCGTGTTGCCGCATCTCGACGCCGCGTACAACCTCGCGCGCTGGCTGAGCGGCAATGCGGGCGACGCGGACGACGTCGTCCAGGACGCGTGCATGCGCGCGCTGCGCTTCGTCGACTCGTGCCGCGGCGACAACGCGCGGCCGTGGCTGCTGACGATCGTGCGTCACACCTGGTACACCGAGTGGCGCCGCCGCACCCACGCGCACGAGGTTGCATTGCCCGACACGCTCGACGACACGGAGGTGCCCGACGACTGGCAGCCGGCGACCGAGGATCCGCTCGCGCAGTTGCTGCGCGGCGAAAACGTGCGGCTGGTGAACGCGGCACTCGCGAAGCTGCCGCCCGAATATCGCGAGGTGCTGGTCCTGCGCGAGATGGAGGATTTGAGTTACCGCGAGATCGCGGCGATCGCCGACGTGCCCGTCGGCACCGTGATGTCGCGGCTTGCACGCGGCCGGCGCAGGCTCGCCGCGCTGCTGGGCGACACGGCGGCGCCGGCGTCGACGTCCAAACCCGCGCCGGGACGTGCGTCGGCAAGCGGAACCGCATCGGAGGCGATCGATGGACTGTAACGAAGCGCGGGCTTTGCTGGACGCGGACGTCGACCGCGAGTTGTCGGCGCCCGATGCGTTGCGCATCCAGCGGCATGTCGAAGGGTGCGACGCGTGCCGCCGCGAACGCGAACGAATCGTCGCGCTGGGGCGGATCGTGCGGCAGGCCGACTATCATCGCGCGCCGGATGCGCTGCGGGCGAGCATCCTCGCGGGGCTGCCGGCGGCGGGCGGCGCGGGGGAGCGCGGGCAAGTCCGCGCGGAACCGGAGCCTGATGCAGCAGCGCGGCCGCGACCTCGACCGAACGGTCGACGCTGGTTCTCATGGCCGACCGGGCGCGGCGAGCCGGCTCGCCCGGTGTCTGCCGTGCCGGGGCCGCGTGTCCCGGCGCTGCCCGGGCTTGGCTGGGGCGTGGCGCTGGTGATCGCGCTGGCCGCGGCCGCCGGAATGGTGGTGTCCGCACGCCACGCCGAAACCGGCCAGACGGTCGACGAACTGGTCGCGAGCCACGTACGGGCCGGCCTGTCGGCGCGCGACATCGACGTGATCTCGACCGACCGGCATACGGTCAAGCCGTGGTTCAACGGCCGACTCGACTATGCGCCGCCGGTCGAGGACCTGTCGGCGAGCGGTTTCCCGCTGGCCGGCGGCCGGCTCGACTACGTCGGGCGGCGCCGCGTCGCAGTGCTCGTCTACCGGTACCGGCAGCACGTGATCGACGTGTACGTGTGGCCGGCCGGCGTTGGGCGGCAGGGGGCGCCGTACGCGACGGTGTCGCAGGGTTACGCGCTCGACCGCTGGGATGCGGCCGGGATGACCTGGTGGGCCGTGACCGACGCCGAGCCGTCGGCGCTGGCCGCGTTCAGGACGGCGCTCGACGCGCGGCTGGGCGGGGCGCGCAGCGAGTGACGGCAGGTCGCGCCGCCGGCCCGTCATCCGGTGCGCGACGCTCCGTCCCCGATTCTCGAACAGGCGCACCGACAGCGTTTTGAGTCGTCGGCGCCGTTCAAGTCTTTGAAAACATGGCCGAATCCGGTCGGAAATCGTCGATCGGTGTTGCATGCTCCCCGTATCCGGGTTAGAATCTTCGGCTTCTCACTTGCCACACCGGTTCAGACGCCCGGGTGGCTTTAATCCACAAGGAGTGTGTAATGCGTCATTACGAAATCGTATTCATCGTGCACCCCGATCAGAGCGAGCAAGTGCCCGCGATGATCGAGCGTTACAAGACCACGATCACGACGCACGGCGGCCAGATCCACCGTGTCGAAGACTGGGGCCGTCGCCAGCTGGCCTACATGATCGAGAAACTCGCGAAGGCTCACTACGTCTGCATGAACATCGAGTGCGACCAGACGACGCTCGACGAACTCGAACACGCGTTCAAGTTCAACGACGCCGTGCTGCGTCACCTCATCGTCAAGATGAAGAAGGCCGAGACCGGCCCGTCGCCGATGATGAAGGAAGTTCAGCGCGAAGAAGCCAAGAAGGCGGCTGCAGCTCAGCCGACCGAAGCGCAGGCTTAAGTTCGTCACTTATTTAAGCCACCAAGGAGCGCGCCACTCACGTGAACAGGTTGCAATTGACGGCGAGCGTCGTCGAACGCGCACCGGTGCGATATACGCCGGCAGGTGTTCCGATCGCAAGCGCCACGTTGCATCACCGCACGGAAGTCGTTGAAGCAGGCATTCCCCGTCAGGTCGAAATGACGATCGAGGCGGTGGCGGCCGGTGAGGCGAGCGGCAAGCTGGAAAGCCGTGAAATGGGCGTCGAAACGCTGTTCACGGGCTTCCTGGCAAAGAAAAGCCGCAACGCGAGAACCTTGGTGTTTCACATCACTGCATTGCAGGACATAGGAAAGGACTGAAATCATGGCCCGCCCGACTGGTAAGAAATTCGACAAGCGTCGTCAGCAACAAAACCCGCTCTTCAAGCGCAAGAAGTTCTGCCGTTTCACGGCTGCTGGCGTCGAGCAGATCGACTACAAGGACACGGAAACGCTGAAGGACTTCATCGGCGAAAACGGCAAGATCACGCCGGCTCGTCTGACGGGTACGAAGGCGCACTATCAGCGTCAGCTGGACACGGCAATCAAGCGTGCGCGTTTCCTCGCGCTGCTGCCGTACACCGATCAGCACAAGGCGTAATCAGGCGACGCAATAAGGAGAATTCGAATGCAAATCATTCTGTTGGAAAAAGTCGCCAATCTGGGCAACCTCGGCGATATCGTCAAGGTCAAGGACGGTTACGCTCGCAACTTCCTGATCCCGAACCGCAAGGCTCGCCGTGCAACGAAGGAAGCGATCGCCGAATTCGAAGTTCGCCGCGCTGAACTCGAAAAGATCGCCGCTGAAAAGCTGGCGGCATCGCAGGCAGTCGGCGAGAAGCTGAACGGCCAGTCGTTCGAAATCACGCAGAAGTCGGGCGTTGACGGCCGTCTGTTCGGCTCGGTCACGAACGGCGACGTCGCGGAACTGCTGAAGAAGGCAGGTTTCGAAGTCGAGAAGCTGCAAGTGCGCATGCCGGAAGGCCCGCTCAAGATGATCGGCGAGCACGTCGTTCAGATCGGGCTGCACACGGACGTCGTCGTCGACGTCACGATCAACGTGATCGGCGACCACGCGTAAGCGTACGCAGGCTTTCCGGGCGGCTTCCGTCGTCCGGACAAGGGCAGGCGCCCGGGCAACCGGGGCCTGCCTTTTTTATTGCCCGATCGCCAGAGCGGTAGCGCTGCCGCGATCAATTCGCGATAATCCCAACCCATGAACGCGCCGCAAGATCCTCAAATCGAATCGCTGAAAGTCCCGCCACATTCGGTCGAAGCCGAGCAGTCGGTGCTCGGCGGCCTGTTGCTCGACAACGCGGCATGGGACCGGATTGCCGACTTCCTGTCGCAGGGCGACTTCTATCGCTACGACCATCGGATCATCTACGAGCACATCGGCCGGCTGATCGCGTCGACGCGCCCAGCCGACGTCGTGACCGTGTACGAAGCGCTGACCACGTCCGGCAAGGCCGACGACGTCGGCGGCCTCGCCTACCTGAACGCACTCGCGCAGAATACGCCGAGCGCCGCGAACATCCGCCGCTATGCGGAAATCGTGCGTGACCGCGCGGTGCTGCGCCGGCTCGTGTCGGTCGCCGACGAAATCTCGGCCGACGCGTTCAATCCGCAGGGCAAGGAAGTTCGCCAACTGCTCGACGAGGCCGAGTCGAAGGTGTTCTCGATCGCCGAAGAAGGCGCGCGCGGCAACCAGGGCTTCCTCGAGATCGGTCCGCTGCTCACGCAGGTCGTCGAGCGCATCGACACGCTGTATCACACCGCGAACCCGAGCGACGTCACGGGCACGCCGACGGGCTTCGTCGACCTCGACCGGATGACGTCCGGGATGCATGGCGGCGAACTGATCATCGTCGCAGGGCGGCCGTCGATGGGTAAGACCGCATTTTCGATGAACATCGGCGAATACGTCGCGGTCGAGTACGGGCTGCCGGTGGCGGTGTTTTCGATGGAAATGCCGGGCACCCAGCTCGTGATGCGTATGCTCGGCTCGATCGGCCGCCTCGACCAGCACCGGATGCGTACCGGCCGGCTGACGGACGAGGACTGGCCGAAGCTGACGCACGCGGTGCAGAAGATGAGCGAGGCGCAGCTCTTCATCGACGAAACGGGCGGCCTGAACCCGATGGAATTGCGCTCGCGCGCGCGGCGTCTGGCTCGCCAGTGCGGCAAGCTCGGCCTGATCATCGTCGACTACCTGCAGCTGATGTCGGGCTCGTCGCAGGGCGAGAACCGCGCGACCGAAATCTCGGAAATCTCGCGATCGCTGAAGAGTCTGGCCAAGGAACTGGACGTGCCGGTGATCGCGCTGTCGCAGCTGAACCGCGGGCTGGAGCAGCGTCCGAACAAGCGTCCGGTGATGTCCGATTTGCGTGAATCGGGCGCAATCGAACAGGACGCGGACGTGATCCTGTTCATCTATCGTGACGAGGTCTACAACCCGGACAGCCCGGACAAGGGCACGGCCGAAATCATCATCGGCAAGCAGCGTAACGGCCCGATCGGCCCCGTTCGGCTCACGTTCCTGGGTCAATACACGAAGTTCGACAACTTCGCGGGGGCGCAGACCTTCTACGGCGAGTAACACTTCTTCGCCAGATGTAAACCGTTATTTCACCAAGCGTTGTATCCAATCCCGGCGCGCGCATGTGCGCGCGTCGCGGCGCGACCGAAAACGGTACAATGTCGCCCGTTTTCGTGACAGTCGTTTGACAATCTCTCAGGAATCCCATGTTCGGTCGATTCATGCCCACCGAGGGCAAGTTCTTTGAACTCTTCAACGCGCACGCGAAGCACATCGTTTCCGGTGGCCGCGAGCTCGAACTGCTGATCGACAATCTCGCCGACGCCGAGATTCACAAGCAAAACGTGCAGACCGCCGAGAAGGCCGCTGACAAGCTGACGCATGAAGCGATCGATCTGCTGCACAAGACCTTCATCACGCCGCTCGATCGCGACGAGATCCACAAGCTGATCACGACGATGGACGACATCCTCGACCTGATGGAGGACGTCGCGACGGCCGTGTCGCTGTACGACGTGCAGTCCGTCACGTCCGAGGCGAGCCAGCTCGCGCACATCGTCACGCAGTCGGCCCAGCACGTGCAGCAGGCCGTCGGATTGCTGTCCGACATGAAGCAGTCGGCGCAGATCCTCAAGCAGTGCGAGGAGATCGATCGCTGGGAGTCGGAAGCCGATCGCGTGCTGCGCGCGGCGATGTCGAAGCTGTTCCGCGAAGAAGACGACGTGAAGACGCTCATCAAGCTGAAGGCGATCTACGAGCTGCTCGAGGAGATCACCGACAAGTGCGAGGACGTCGCGAACATCATCGAAGGCATCGTGCTGGAAAACGCCTGAGCGGACCACGATGCATTCGATACAACTTGCCCTATGGATGGTCGCGACGCTCGTACTCGTCGCGCTCGTATTCGACTTCATGAACGGCTTCCACGACGCGGCGAACTCGATCGCCACCGTCGTGTCGACCGGGGTGCTGAAACCCCAGCAGGCCGTGGTGTTCGCAGCCGCGTTCAACGTCATCGCGTATTTCATCTTCCACCTGAAAGTCGCGCAGACGGTCGGTAAAGGCACGATCGATCCCGAGATCGTCGACCACTATGTCGTGTTCGGTGCGCTGGTCGGTGCGATCGGCTGGAACGTGATCACGTGGTATTACGGGATTCCGTCGAGCTCGTCGCATGCGCTGATCGGCGGCCTCGTCGGCTCGGCGCTCGCGAAGTCGGGCTGGAGCTCGCTGAACATCGACGGCCTGATGAAGACTGTCGCGTTCATCTTCATCTCGCCGCTGCTCGGCTTCATCCTCGGTTCGCTGTTCATGCTCGGCGTGTCGTGGTTGTATTTCCGTACCGCGCCCAGCAAGGTCGACCGGCGCTTCCGCCGGCTCCAGCTGCTGTCGGCCGGTCTGTACAGCCTGGGCCACGGCGGCAACGACGCGCAGAAGACGATCGGCATCATCTGGATGCTGCTGATCGCGTCGGGCTATGCGTCGGCGACCTCCGATGCACCGCCCGCGTGGGTGATCGGCGCGTGCTACCTGTCGATGGGTCTCGGCACGCTGTTCGGCGGCTGGCGCATCGTCCGCACGATGGGCCAGAAGATCACGAAGCTCAAGCCGGTCGGCGGTTTCTGTGCCGAAAGCGGCGGGGCAATCACGCTGTTCATCGCGTCGTTCCTCGGCATTCCCGTGTCGACCACGCACACGATCACCGGTGCGATTGTCGGCGTTGGCGCGACGCAGAAGCTGTCGGCCGTGCGTTGGGGTGTTGCCGGCAACATCGTGTGGGCCTGGGTGCTGACGATTCCGGCGTCTGCGTTGATCGCCGCGGGCGGATGGTGGGTCGGGCATCAGATCTTCTGATTCCGACGTTGCCGGACGACGCGACATGCGCCGCAAACCGAAAGGTTGCGGCGCATTTTCTTTGGTGGTCGGGAAAGGGGCGGGACTGGCGGGGTTGCCGCCGGGGGTGGGGCCGGTCAGTAACTGCCGTTCGCGAAGCGGGCGATCGGATCGTCCGCGGTGCTGGTGCGCGGGCCGCGCGGCGCGGATTGCGTCGACGCACGCAGCACCTGCACGGGCTCGATGTCGCGCGGCGGCGGCGCGGTGGCCGCGGGCGGGGGCTCCGCATCGAACGCGGCAGCCTGGGCGGCCGTCAGTGCCGTCGTCGGAATCTGCGTGCCGGTCTCCGTCGGGGCTGCGTTCGCCGTCATCGCGCTCATGTCGCCATTCGCGGACGCCGCCTGCTGCTGGGCTGCCGGCACGCGCGGCGGCGGCGGTTCGTACGGATCGACGGACGGGGCGGCTGCCGGGGCGACCGCTGCAGTCGATACGACCGGTGCCGCCAGCATGACCGGAGCCGGCGACGGCGTTGCGCCGGCTTGTGACGAAGCGTAGGCCGGCTGCCGCGGCGCGGCGGCTGCGACGACCGGGGCCGGTACGGCCGTCGGCGCATCTCGCCGTGCCTCGTAGGTCGGCGCATCGAACGGCGTTGGCGTGCCGCGCGGCGGCGCGACACGGCGAATGCCGTCGAAGCGCTTGGCCCAGTACGGGTTCGTCAGGTAGTCGAGCCGCACGGTGCCGCCGGTCGACGGCGCGTTGACGAAGCGCAGCTTGCCGACGTAGATGCCGACGTGCGAATGCGGGCGTCCGGTCGTATTGAAGAAGATCAGGTCGCCCGGCGCGACCTGGTCGGGGTCGATCGACACGCCGCGGCTGCTCATGTCGGCGGTCGTGCGCGGCAGGTTCACGTCGGCCGCACGGCCGATCACGTAGCGCACGAGCCCGCTGCAGTCGAAGCCGCTCGTCGGCGTGTTGCCGCCCCAGCGGTACGGCACGCCGACGAGGCTCATCGCCTGGATCGAGATCTCTTCCTGGCCGACGCTGTGATCGACGAATTTCGGGAAATTGGCGGGCGCCGGGAACGGGCGCGGCGTCGTGATCTTCATGCCGGAGGTGTGCGAGGCCGACTGCTGCGGCACGCTGGAGCAGGCCGCGAGCAGTGAAACGACGGCGACGGGAACCCAGATTCGAAGCATGACATGGCGGACGAGCGCGGGGCGCTCGCGAATCGTATGACAACAGACAGACCCGATGGTAGACGTTCCGGCGGGGCTTAGGCAACCATTCCTGAGAATTTACTTGAAGTTTCGCGCGTAAGTGAGGCCGTTGCGTAACGAATCATGACCAACGTTTCCGACCCCAAAAATAAAAACGGCGCTCCGGAAACGGAGCGCCGCATGGCGTCGATGGCCGGCGGGCAGCCGGTCGCGCGTTACAGGATGTCCGACGCGTAGTCGGCGAGCCGCGAGCGTTCGCCGCGCGCGAGCGTCACGTGGCCGCTGTGGCCCCAACCCTTGAAGCGGTCGACGACGTAGGTCAGGCCCGAGCTGCCTTCGGTCAGGTAAGGCGTGTCGATCTGTGCGATGTTGCCGAGGCACACGATCTTCGTGCCGGGGCCCGCGCGCGTGACGAGCGTCTTCATCTGCTTCGGCGTGAGGTTCTGCGCTTCGTCGATGATCAGGTATTTGTCGACGAACGTGCGGCCGCGCATGAAGTTCATGCTCTTCACCTTCAGGCGCGAACGGATCAGCTCCTGCGTCGCCGCGCGGCCCCATTCGCCGGCTGCGTCGTCGGTCTTCTGCAGCACTTCGAGGTTGTCGTCGAATGCGCCCATCCACGGCTGCATCTTCTCTTCCTCGGTACCGGGCAGGAAACCGATGTCCTCGCCGACGGGCACGGTCGCGCGCGTCACGATGATCTCGTTGTAGCGCTTGTCGTCGAGCACCTGCGCGAGGCCGGCCGCGAGCGCGACGAGCGTCTTGCCGGTGCCGGCCTGGCCGAGCAGCGTGACGAAGTCGATCTCGGGGTTCATCAGCAGGTTCAGCGCGAAGTTCTGCTCGCGGTTGCGCGCGGTGATGCCCCACACGTTGTTCTTGTGGTGGCTGTAGTCGCGCAGCGTCTGCAGCAGCGCCGTCTTCCCGTTCAGCTCACGGACGATCGCATGGAACGTCGGTTCGCCGTTCTGCGGCTCGAGATAGACGAACTCGTTGACGAGCATCGACGCGACGAGCGGACCCGTCACGCGGTAGTACGTGGTGCCCGTCTTCGTGTCCTGCCAGCTCTCCATGCCCTTCGCATGCTTGGTCCAGAAATCCTGCGGCAGCTCGCGCACGCCGTTGTACAGGAGATCCGAGTCCTCGAGCACCTGGTCGTTGAAGTAGTCTTCCGCGGGCAGGCCGAGCGCATGCGCCTTGATCCGCATGTTGATGTCTTTCGACACCAGCACGACCTGGCGGTCCGGCCGGTCGCGCTGCAGCGCGCGCACGACGCCGAGGATCTGGTTGTCGGCCTTGCCTGCCGGCAGGCCTTCGACGGGCGGAATGTTGGTGAGCGTCGTCTGGAAGTACAGGCGGCCGAGCGCCTCGCGGCTGCCGAGGCGCGACAGCGGAATGCCGTTCGTGATCGGGCCCGCGTCGGCGACCAGCGCGTCGAGCGTGCGGCTCACCTGGCGTGCGTTGCGCGCGACTTCCGACATCCCCTTCTTGTGGTTGTCGAGTTCCTCGAGCGTCATCATCGGCAGATAGACGTCGTGTTCCTCGAAGCGGAAGAGGCTGCTCGGATCGTGCATCAGCACGTTGGTGTCGAGCACGAACAGCTTCTGCAGTTCGGCTTCGGCGGCTTTGCGGTTGCGCGACTTCGCTGCGGCGCCGGCATCGCGAGCGGGCGCCGCGGCCGGTTTCGCGGCAGCGGGCTTGTCGTGACGTGCCTCGACCGGCGCGGCGGGTGCTGCTTCGACCGGCGCCTGGATCGGCTGCAGCAGCGCCGCGGTCTGTTTGGTCCTGCGGCCGCGTGCAGGTGTGCTCGCGGATTCTTGCGCCGACGACGCGACGGCGCGCAGCGGCGCGGCCGTGTTCGCGGCTTCGGTCATCGGTTGGGCCACGCTGGCCGGGCCATAGTCACCGGCAGTGGATGCGTCCCCTTCGGCGGATTTCTTCGCGGCTTTCGCGGGTCGCGCTTTCGCCTTGTATTCATCGGGCGGCAGCAGGCTGCCGAGCTTGCTGGGGGGGGTAGGCAAAGGCATGGTGTCCCTCGGGAGGAATCGTGTCGCATGAAGTGCGCCGCTGATCGCATCCTGCGTGACGTACACGCATGCAGTTTGCGCGCGGTGGCGCACAGGAATTTCGTCTAGCCGGTTCGCCTAAGTGTCGATCAGCTCCTTGACGGGGTGAGGGCCGGACCGAGGGCCGGCGCGCAGTCCATAAAAAAAGCCGCTGCCCCGTCGACAGGGACATGCGGCTCGGCTGATACCGTCGTAATGCGCGTCAGGTGCCGGGAAGCATCGCATCGGGCACCGGTGCAGCTACGAGAAATATGGGGCGAACTGGCATTCATTGCGGCCCAATATAACGCGGCTCAAAGCGCTTGTACAGCCCTTAGCACGTCGTCCACGTGACCGGGCACCTTGATGCCGCGCCATGCCTGGCGAAGCACGCCGTCGGCGTCGATCAGGAACGTCGAACGCTCGATTCCGCGCACTTCCTTGCCATACATTTTCTTCATCTTGATGACATCGAACAGCGTGCACAGCGCTTCGTCGGCATCGGAGATCAACGGGAACGGCAGTTCGAGTTTTGCCTTGAAGTTGTCATGAGAGCGCAGGCTGTCGCGCGACACGCCGATGACTTCGGCGCCCGCCTTCTTGAACTTCGGATAGAGATCGCGGAACTGCAGGCCTTCGGTCGTGCAGCCCGGCGTGTTGTCCTTCGGATAGAAATACAGGACGAGCTTCTTGCCCTTCAGGTCGGACAGCGAAATGTCGCCGCCCGTAGCCGGTGCGGTGAAATCGGGAACTTGACGGTCAACTTCGACGGACACGTGTTTCTCCTGTTGTTATGGAAAGGCGCCGCTCGGGCGGCGCGGTACGGCGGGACGTCGCGGCGGCACGCCGCAAGGGCAGGGCCGGCGGCGCCGGCGCGCGAACTCAGTCGGGCTGGACGATCAGTTCGCCGGAGCGGCCGGGAATCTCGCCCCACGTGACAGGGTACGATGGCAGCGAGTCGCGGTCCAGCGTCGCGTGGTAGTCGCCCATCGTCGCAAACGTATGGCCCTGTGCGCGCCACCCCGCGAGCAGTTGCTCGAACACCGGCGCGAGCTTCTGGCCTTCCAGTTCCGCATGCAGCGTGAACACCTGGTCGTGCGGATTGGTCTCCGTGAACTTCAGGATATGCGCGGCGACGTTGTGCGTGTCGATGCCGTCGATGCCGAGCACTTCGTCGAGCGTCGGCAGCGTGGTCGGCATCTGCACGTGCGACAGCGTGCGGCCGCCGACCACGGGAAGGTACGGCGAATGGCCGCGACCGTCGGATGCATAGCGCATTCCCCATGCATCGATCTGCTCGAACGCCGCGTCGTTCATCTGCCAGCCGGCCGCGCCGTGCGTGACGGGCGGCGCGCCGAAGACGTCGACGAAGCGCGCGTGGCTCTTCTGCATTTCACGCGCGGTCCAGTCGCGATCGCGCACGCGCACGTTGTCCTGCCAGTACACGTGATCCCACGTGTGGATCCCGCATTCGAAGCCGGCCTCGTGGATCGCGCGCATGTCCGCGATCGCGCGGCGGCCGATGTCGGGGCCCGGCAGCAGCACGCCGTACATCAGCTGCTTCACGCCGTAATGCTCGACCACCGACGTGCGCGACACCTTCTTCAGGAAGCCGGGGCGGAACACGCGCCGCAGCGCCCAGCCCGTGTGATCGGGCCCGAGGCTGAAGAGGAAGGTCGCGCGCGCACTGAAGCGGTCGAAGATGCGCGCGAGGTTCGGCACGCCTTCGCGCGTGCCGCGCAGCGTGTCGACGTCGATCTTGAGGACGATACGAGCCAAGCGAGCGTCCCGTCAGTTCTGCTGCTCGACCAGCGCGCGTGCGTCGGCGACATGGCCGCGATACGCTTCGAAGATCTTGCGCAGCGCATCGTCGAACGTCGATTGCGGCGCCCATGCGAGCTCCTGCATCGTGTTGTCGATCTTCGGCACGCGGTTCTGCACGTCCTGGTAGCCGTTGCCGTAGTAGGCGCCCGACGTCGTTTCGACGAGCTGCACCTGCTTCGCGGAGCCGGCGTATTCCGGGTATTCGGCGGCCAGTTCGAGCATCTTGTGCGCGAGCTCGCGAACCGAGAAGTTATTCTTCGGATTGCCGATGTTGTAGATCTTGCCGGACGCGATGCCGTTCTTGTTCTCGATGATCTTCATCAGCGCGCTGATGCCGTCGTCGATATCGGTGAACGCACGCTTCTGCGAGCCGCCGTCCACGAGGCTGATGTTCTCGCCGCGCACGATGTGGCCGAGGAACTGCGTGACGACGCGCGAGCTGCCTTCCTTCGGCGTGTAGATCGAGTCGAGGCCCGGGCCGATCCAGTTGAACGGACGGAACAGCGTGAAGTTCAGGCCTTCCATCCCGTAGCCCCAGATCACGCGGTCCATCAGCTGCTTCGAGCATGCGTAGATCCAGCGCGGCTTGTTGATCGGGCCGTAGGTAAGCGCCGATGCATCCGGGTCGAACTGCTCGTCCGAGCACATGCCGTAGACCTCGGAGGTCGACGGGAACACGAGGTGCTTGCCGTACTTGACGGCCGAACGCACGATCGGCAGGTTCGCCTCGAAGTCGAGCTCGAACACGCGCAGCGGCTGCTGGACGTAGGTCGCGGGCGTCGCGATCGCCACGAGCGGCAGGATCACGTCGCACTTCTTCACGTGATACTCGACCCACTCCTTGTTGATCGTGATGTCGCCTTCGAAGAAGTGCATCCGCTCGTGGTTGACGAGGTCGCCCAGCCGATCGGTCTGCATGTCCATGCCGAACACTTCCCAATCGGTGGTTTCAAGAATGCGCTTCGACAGGTGATGGCCGATGAAGCCGTTCACACCCAGGATCAGGACTTTTTTTGCTTTCATGAATGACGGGAAGAATGAATGAACTGCGCGAATTCCGCGGGCGTCACGACGGTTTCGCTGCCGTCGCGCTGCTGCCACAGCTCGAGAATGGATAGGGCGCGGCTGTCGCCGCAGACGCCGAATAGCGCATTATCGCTTACGTGCAGGCCGGGCGGCAAATCCGCCGCGGCCGCGGCGACCGCGCTGCCGGGCGCCGCGAGGCGCGCGCGGGCGATCACGAACCGCGTGCCGCCGACGTCGGTGAATGCGCCCGGATACGGGGGCGCGACCGCGCGAACCAGGTTGTAGACCTGCGCGGCCGGCTTCGACCAGTCGATGCGGCCGTCCTCCGGCTTGCGTCCGCCGAAGTAGCTGCCGTTCGCGAGATCGTTCGGCAGATGTGGCGCATCGCCCGCGAGCAGCGCGGGCAGCACGCGCCAGAGCGTCTGCTCGGCGGCCACCGTGACCTTGTCGAACACCTGCGTGGCCGTGTCGTCCGGCAGGATCGGCACCGCGGTCTGGCCGATGATCGCGCCGGCGTCGGGCTTCGCGGCCATCTCGTGCAGCGTCGCACCGGTTTCCGTTTCGCCGTTCAGCACGGCCCAGTTGGTCGGTACCCGACCCCGGTATTTCGGCAGCAGCGAGCCGTGCATGTTGTACGCGCCGCGTGGCGCGATCGCGAGCAGATCCGCCGGCAGCATGTGGCGGTAGTAGAAAGAAAAGATGAAGTCCGGCTGCGCGTCGGCTACCGCGCGGCGCAGTGCCGGATCGGCGGGGTCGGCCGGCGTGACGACCGGGATCCCGTGCTCGGCGGCGACGGACGCGACGCTGCCGAACCAGATGTTCTCGTTCGGGTTGTCCTCGTGCGTGACGACGAGCGCGACGTCGACGCCGCGCGCGAGCAGCACCTGCAGGCACCGCACGCCGACGTTGTGATACGCGAAGACGACGGCGCGCGGCTTCATTGCGACACCCCCGTGCGGTTCGTGCCGACCGGCACCGCCGGCATGCCGTCATGCTGTTCGAGCACGGCCTGGATCAGGTAGCGCGGCCGTGCACGCACTTGCTGGTAGATGCGGCCGACGTATTCGCCGAGCAGGCCGAGCGCGAAGATGATCACGCCGAGCAGGAAGAACGTGATCGCGAACAGCGTGAACACGCCTTGCACTTCCGCGCCGACGATGAAACGGCGCACGAGCAGCAGCACGAACAGCGCGGCGGAGCCGAGCGACAGGATCACGCCGATGAACGACAGCCACTGCAGCGGCACGACCGAGAAGCCGGTCACGAGGTCGAAGTTCAGCCGGATCAGGCTGTACAGCGAGTATTTCGACTCGCCCGCGAAGCGTTCTTCGTGCGCGACCTCGATTTCGGTCGGTTTCTGCGCGAAGGTATAGGCGAGCGCCGGGATGAACGTGTTGACTTCGCCGCACACGTTGATCGTGTCGATGATGCGTCGGCTGTACGCGCGCAGCATGCAGCCCTGGTCGGTCATCTTGATCCGCGTGATGCGCTCGCGCAGCCGGTTCATCATCTGCGAGGCCTTGCGTCGCCACAGGCTGTCCTGACGCTGCTTGCGGATCGAGCCGACGTAGTCGTAGCCCTCGCGCATCTTCGCGATCAGCTTGCCGATTTCCTCGGGCGGGTTCTGCAGGTCGGCGTCGAGCGTGATGACGATATCGCCGCGCGACTGCGCGAAGCCGGCGAGGATCGCCATGTGCTGGCCGTAGTTGCCGTTGAGCAGCACGACGCGCGTCGTGTCGGGGCGCACGTGGAACTGGTCCGCCAGCATCGCGGCCGAGCGGTCGCGGCTGCCGTCGTTGATCAGGATCACTTCGTACGACGTGCCGAGTGCGTCGAGTGCCGGGTACAGGCGCGCGAACAGCGCGGCCAGGCCGTCTTCCTCGTTGTACACGGGGATGATGACCGATACCTCCGGGTTCGCGGCGCCCGGATGCCCGGCGCGTGCTTCAAGGTGATTCATGTACGCTTATTTTCCGTATTGTTCGCAAATCTGGTTGACGGCGTCGGCCACGCGACGCACGTCGTCTTCCGTCATCTGCGTGAAGAGCGGCAGCGTGACGGTCGATGCGCCGTATCGTTCGGCGTGGGGGAACATGCCCTCCTTGAAGCCGCGTGCACGATACAGCGTGAAAAGATGGATGGCCGGGTAGTGGACGCCCGTGCCGATCCCGCGTTCCTTCATCTGCGCCATGAAATCGGCGCGCGAGATCGACAGCCGGTCGAGCGGCAGCGTGACCTGGAACATGTGCCAGTTGCTGTTCTCGAAATCGGCGACGGGCAGGCCGAGCCCGAGCTTCACGGCCGGGCCGCCGTCGAGCGCGGCGAAATACGCGCGCACGAGAGCGCGGCGCTGCGCGGTGAAGCGCTCGAGGTGCGGCAGCTGGCCGAGGCCGACGCGCGCGGCGACGTCGGTCAGGTTGTACTTGCCGCCGAGCACGTCGCAGTCCATCCCGTCGAAGCCGGTGCGCGTGATGCCTTGCAGCCGGTACTTCTGCGCGAGCGTCGCCTCGTCCTCGTTGTTCAGCACGAGCGCACCGCCTTCGATCGTCGTCAGGTTCTTGTTCGCGTGGAAGCTGAACGACACGATGTCGCCGATCGCGCCGATGCGCTTGCCTTTCCAGGTCGAGCCGAGTGCCTGCGCGGCATCCTCGATCACGCGCAGGTTGTGCGCGCGCGCGATTGCGTACAGGCGGTCCATGTCGACCGGCAGGCCGGCCAGGTAGACCGGGATGATCGCCTTCGTGCGCGGCGTGATCGCCTGCTCGAGCTTGTCGAGGTCGATGTTGCGCGTGACGGGGTCGATGTCGGCGAATACGGGCGTCGCGCCCGTCTCGAGGATCACGTTGCTGGTCGACACCCACGACGCCGGCGTCGTGATCACCTCGTCGCCGGGGCCGACGCCCGCGATGCGCAGGCCGATCTCGAGCGTGCAGGTGCCCGAATTGAACGCGCGGACCGGACGGCCGCCGCAGTACTCGGACAGCGCTGCCTCGAATTTCTGGTTTTGCGGGCCGGTGGTGATCCAGCCCGAGCGCAGCACTTCGACGACGCCCTGGATGGTTTCCTCGTCGATCTCGGGGCGGGTGAACGGCAGGAACGGAGCGGTAGTCTGGCTCATGAACGCTTGTGGCCTGTAATGGCTGGTAATAAAGGGGTCGGGCGATCCGGCCCGAAACCGGCATTAAACACCGGTTGCCGGTTTCGTACCGTGATTTTTTGTAGGCGGACGCTTAATGCCGCCGGGCCGGGCGCGCTCAACTGCGCGCGAGCACGAGCACGCCGATCAGGATGATGCCGATGCCGACGAGCCGCTGGACCGACAGCACCTCGCCGAACAGGTACCAGGCGGCAAATGCGTTGACCACGTAGCCGAGCGACAACATCGGGTACGCGATCGACACGTCGACTCGCGACAGCCCGAGAATCCAGACGACGACGCTGAGCACGTAGCAGCCGAGGCCGCCGATGATCGGCAACTGGGTCGCGATCTTCAGGCCGACCGGGAGGATGTTCGCACGGCTGAATTCGAAGTGTCCAACGGCGTTGACGCCGGCTTTCAGCAGGAGTTGCGCACAGGCGTTGAGCATCACGCCGGTGATGATGCAGACGAACGAAACGGGATTCATGCTGCGGGCGTCCTTACGATTGCGGTTTCTCGACGATCACGCGGCGGTTGTCGCGCGCGATCACGCGCATCGCCACACCTTGCTTGACCAGCGTGTCGTACTGGCCGGGCGGCATGATCGCGAGCGCATGGGTTTCCTGCTTCCAGCGTTCGATCCATTGGTCGACGGTCGGGATCCACTTGTTCGGCTCGACCGAGATCCCGAATGCGAGTTCGTCCTGGCGTTGGACCATGATCGTCGTGTGGCCCACATAGAACGGGAACGTGTGATCGAGCATCTCGATCGAATAGAACGGTGTGTCGGGCGGCAGCTTCGCCAGTTCGGCGCGCACGGCGGGCGCGAGCAGCGCGCCGGAGCTGTAGCGGCCGAATTCATCGTGACCGGTGCCGCCGATCGTGCCGAACGCGAGCCACGCGGCGCCGAACGCGGTGATCGCGGCCGCGACGCCCACGCGACGGTTCAGCCATGCAGCCGCGAGCGTCAGCGCACCCGCGACCGCGAGGCCCGCGTACAGCCATAGCTGGAACGCGCGGTACAGCGCGTTCGGCGTGCGGGCGTCGCCCTGATACGCGAGGAATATGATCCCGAACGCCGCGACGACGAAGAACACGAGGTAGCCGAGCAAGTGACGGCGGAACCGGTCGGCGCTCATCAGCGGCAGGTACGCGCCGATCATCAGCGCGAGCGCCGGCGCGACCGGCAGCACGTAAGAGATCAGCTTCGAATGCGATGCGCTGAAGAACAGGAAGATGAACGCGCTCCAGATCAGCAGCACGAGCATCGGAGAGAAACCGTTCGGCTGGCGCGGCATGCGCAGTGCGTGGCGGATGCTCTGCCATGCGACCGACAGCCACGGCAGGAAGCCGACCAGCAGCACCGGCACGAAATAGTAGAGCGGGCCGGGGCGGTTCTGTTCCGGGGTCAGGTACCGGCGGAACTGCTGGACGATGAAGAAGAAGTTGAAGAACTCGGGGTTGCGCTGCTGGACGAGCACGAACCACGGCGTGACGATCGCGAAGAAGATCACGAGGCCGCTGACCAGGTACAGCCGCTTCCACAGCGCCCAGTCGCGGGCGATCAACGTATAGAGCACCAGCACGGCGCCGGGCAGGATCAGGCCGACGAGGCCCTTGGACAGCACGGCGAACGCCATCGCGGCCCAGCACGCCCACATCCAGCCGCGCACCGCGCCCGCCTGCAGCCCGGGCCGCTGCGCGAGCAGCAGCGAGCAGAGCGACAGCGTCATCCAGAACGCGAGCCCCATGTCCAGCGCGTTGAAGTGGCCCATCAGGTTCCAGTACGGCGAGCACGCGAGCACGACGGCCGCGAGGAAGCCGGACAGCGGGTTGAACAGGCGCGCGCCCGTGAAGCCGACCAGCAGCACGCCGGCGAAGCTGGCGAGGCCCGTGTAGAGGCGCGCCTGCCATTCGCCAATGCCGAACCACGCGAACGTCAGCGCGTTCAGCCAGGTCTGCAGCGGCGGCTTCTCGAAGTACTTGTAACCGTTGTAGCGCGGGGTGATCCAGTCGCCGGTGACGAACATTTCCCGCGCCATTTCCGCGTAGCGGCCTTCGTCGCTCGGGATCAGGTGGCGCAGCCCGAGCGGCGCGAACCAGACGATCGCGAGTGCGACGAGCAGGAGGACGAGCGTGATGCGATTGAGCGGTAGCCTCGACGGCGTATCGTTCATGGATTTTCAGCCTGTTGGTTGTTGTAAGAGCCGCCGGCGGGTTGCGCCGGGGGCGGTCGGCTTGCCGGTCATCGACCCGGACGACGATCCGGGGATCGACCCGGTGTGCCGGCCCGAGTTTTACCGCAACAGTGATTAACGTTCAATTAAGAGCGCGGCGGCGACCTTGCGGCCCTCGGCCATCAGGATGTTGTAGGTACGGCAGGCCGCCTGGAAATCCATCGTCTCGACGCCGATACGCTTGGCCGTGAGCATCGCCACGAGCCGCGGGTGCGGGAAGCGCAGCCGCGCGCCGCTGCCGAAGATCACGAGCTCGGGTGCCGGGTCGAGCAGCATCGCGAAATGCTCGGGCGTGAGCGCGTCGAACGACGACACGGGCCAGTCCCGCACCGGTGCGCCGGGCAGCACGATGACGCTTCCTTCGTGGCGCTGTAGGTTGACGTCGACATAATCGGGGCCGTAGCCGGTGACGGTGTTGAGCGCGCCGCTCGTGTCCTGGTGCAGTTTCAAATCGGTATTCCGCGGTTCCGTGGAGGGATTGTCTGGCAAGGGCCGCACGGGCCCGGGCGGCCGGTTTCGCGACCGCCGCGCGCGGGACGCCAGACGGCGCGGGCCCGGAGCGGCCATGGTGCATTGCGAAAGTCAGCCAAAATCCGCTAAATTATAACTTTTTGGTCGCCTCCGGGCGCCAGTTGCATCGTGCGTTGCCACAAGCCGCGTCCGACCGCCCGCATTTCCCCAGTCTAGACAGCGCGCACAGACCGGCCGCTCTCCAGTTTTGATCCCGTCCCCCCGGCCGCAAGGCCAACCCAGGAACCGTGTCGTCGTGAAACCGATTCAGAAGTCGAACAAGCTGCTCAACGTCTGCTACGACATCCGTGGCCCGGTGCTCGAGCACGCGAAGCGCCTCGAGGAAGAAGGCCACCGCATCATCAAGCTGAACATTGGCAACCTCGCGCCGTTCGGTTTCGACGCGCCGGACGAAATCATCCAGGACATGATCCGCAACCTGCCGGCGTCGTCCGGCTATTCGGATTCGAAGGGCGTGTTCTCGGCCCGCAAGGCCGTGATGCACTACACGCAGCAAAAGGGCGTCGTCGGCGTCGGCCTCGACGACATCTACATCGGCAACGGCGCGTCCGAGCTGATCGTGATGGCGACCCAGGCGCTCCTGAACGACGGCGACGAAGTGCTGCTGCCGGCGCCCGACTACCCGCTGTGGACGGCCGCCGTGAGCCTGTCGGGCGGCACGCCCGTGCATTACGTGTGCGACGAGCAGAACGCGTGGATGCCCGACCTCGACGACATCCGCCGCAAGATCACGCCGAACACCAAGGCGATCGTCGTGATCAACCCGAACAACCCGACCGGCGCGCTTTATTCCGACGAATTGCTGCTCGATCTGCTCGAGATTGCGCGCCAGCACGGGCTGATCGTGTTTGCCGACGAGGTCTACGACAAGATCGTCTACGACGGGCTCGAGCACACGGCGCTGGGCTCGCTGTCGGAAGACGTCATCACCGTCACGTTCAACAGCCTGTCGAAGAGCTATCGCTCGTGCGGCTACCGCGCGGGCTGGATGGCCGTGTCGGGCCTCGGCGGCGACAACCGCCGGCGCGCGAAGGATTACCTGGAAGGGCTCGGGATCCTGTCGTCGATGCGCCTGTGCGCGAACGTGCCCGGGCAGTTCGCGATCCAGACCGCGCTCGGCGGCTACCAGAGCATCAACGAGCTGATCGTACCGAGCGGGCGCCTGTACAAGCAGCGCGAGCTGGCGTACGACATGCTCACGTCGATTCCGGGCGTGACCTGCGTGAAGCCGCAGGCCGCGCTGTACATGTTCCCGCGCCTCGATCCGAAGCTCTATCCGATCCAGAACGACCAGCAGTTCATCCTCGACCTGTTGCTCGAGGAACGCGTGCTGCTCGTGCAGGGGACGGGCTTCAACTGGGCGGCGCCGGATCACTTCCGCGTGGTCTTCCTGCCGAACCTCGACGACCTGGCCGATTCGATCAACCGGATCGCGCGCTTCCTCGACGGCTACCGCAAGCGCCATTCGGTCTGAGCGGACATCGTTCCCCGGCATTCATTCACTCTTACTCATCGATCACACGCAGCATGGAACCGATCAAAGTTGGCCTGTTGGGCTTCGGCACCGTCGGTAGCGGCACCTTCACGGTGCTGCACCGCAACCAGGAAGAAATCAAGCGACGCGCAGGGCGCGGCATCGAGGTCGCGCGCATCGCGGTGCGCAACCCGGCCAAGGCGCAGGCCGCGCTCGGCGGTCACGCCGGCGCCGCGCAGATCACCGACGATTTCAACGCGGTCGTCGACGATCCGTCGATTTCGATCATCGCCGAGATGATCGGCGGCACGGGCATCGCGCGCGAGCTCGTGCTGCGCGCGATCGCGAACGGCAAGCACGTCGTGACGGCGAACAAGGCGCTGCTCGCGGTGCACGGCACCGAGATCTTCGAGGCCGCGCGCGAAAAGGGCGTGATGGTCGCGTTCGAGGCCGCCGTCGCCGGCGGCATTCCGATCATCAAGGCGCTGCGCGAAGGCCTGACCGCGAACCGCATCCAGTACATCGCGGGCATCATCAACGGCACGACGAACTACATCCTGTCGGAAATGCGCGACCGCGGCCTCGACTTCGCGACCGCGCTGAAGGCCGCACAGGAACTCGGCTACGCGGAAGCCGATCCGACCTTCGACATCGAAGGCGTCGACGCCGCGCACAAGGCGACCATCATGAGCGCGATCGCGTTCGGCGTGCCGGTCCAGTTCGACCGCGCGTACGTCGAAGGGATCAGCAAGCTCGACGCGACCGACATCCGCTACGCGGAAGAGCTCGGCTACCGGATCAAGCTGCTCGGCATCACGCGCCGCGCCGAAAACGGCATCGAGCTGCGCGTGCATCCGACGCTGATTCCCGAGAAGCGCCTGCTCGCGAACGTCGAGGGTGCGATGAACGCGGTCGTCGTGCACGGCGACGCGGTCGGCACGACGCTGTACTACGGCAAGGGCGCGGGCGCTGAACCGACCGCGTCGGCGGTCGTCGCGGATCTCGTCGACGTCACGCGCCTGCACACGGCCGACCCCGAGCATCGCGTGCCGCACCTCGCGTTCCAGCCGGACAGCCTGTCGAACACGCCGATCCTGCCGATCGAGGAAGTCACGAGCGGCTACTACCTGCGCCTGCGGGTGGCCGACCAGACCGGCGTACTCGCCAACATCACGCGCATCCTCGCCGAATCGGGCATCTCGATCGACGCGCTGCTGCAGAAGGAATCGGAGCAGGTCGACGACGCGAAGGGCGAAACGGACATCATCCTGATCACGCACGAGACGCAGGAGAAGCACGTAAACGCGGCGATCGCGCAGATCGAAGGCCTCGCGACGGTGGTCTCGAAGGTGACGAAGCTGCGCATGGAAGCGCTGAACTGAGGACCAGGAACGACATGAACTACATTTCCACGCGCGGCGCCGGCATCGGCGAGCGCCACACGTTTTCCGACATCCTGCTCGGCGGTCTCGCGAAGGACGGCGGGCTGTACCTGCCGGCCGAGTATCCGAAGGTGTCGGCCGACGAACTGGCGCGCTGGCGCACGCTGCCGTACGCGGATCTCGCGTTCGAGATCCTGTCGAAGTTCTGCGACGACGTGCCGGCCGACGACCTGCGCGCGATCACGCGCCGCACGTATACGGCCGCCGTGTACAGCAACACGCGCCACGGCGAGAACGCGTCCGACATCACGCCGCTGAAGACGCTCGGCACCGAGAGCGGCGCGCCGATTTCGCTGCTCGAACTGTCGAACGGCCCGACGCTCGCGTTCAAGGACATGGCGATGCAGCTGCTCGGCAACCTGTTCGAGTACACGCTCGCGAAGCACGGCGAAGCGCTGAACATCCTCGGCGCGACGTCGGGCGACACGGGCAGCGCGGCCGAATACGCGATGCGCGGCAAGGCCGGCGTGCGCGTGTTCATGCTGTCGCCGCACAAGAAGATGAGTGCGTTCCAGACCGCCCAGATGTTCAGCCTGCAGGATCCGAACATCTTCAACCTCGCGGTCGAAGGCGTGTTCGACGACTGCCAGGACATCGTGAAGGCCGTGTCGAACGATCACGCGTTCAAGGCGCGGCACAAGATCGGCACGGTCAACTCGATCAACTGGGCGCGCGTCGTCGCGCAGGTCGTGTACTACTTCAAGGGCTATTTCGCGGCGACGACGTCCAGCGACGAGCGCGTGTCGTTCACGGTGCCGTCGGGCAACTTCGGCAACGTCTGCGCGGGCCACATCGCGCGGATGATGGGCCTGCCGATCGCGAAGCTCGTGGTCGCGACCAACGAGAACGACGTGCTCGACGAGTTCTTCCGCACCGGCGCATATCGCGTGCGCAGCGCGGAAAACACGTATCACACGAGCAGCCCGAGCATGGATATCTCGAAGGCGTCGAACTTCGAACGCTTTGTGTTCGATCTGCTCGGCCGCGATCCGGCACGCGTGATGCAGTTGTTCCGCGACGTGGAGGAGAAGGGCGGTTTCGATCTCGCGGCAAGCGGCGATTTCGCGCGCGTGGCCGAGTTCGGCTTCGTGTCGGGTCGCAGCAGCCACGCGGACCGCATCGCGACGATCCGCGACGTGTTCTCGCGCTACGACACGATGATCGATACGCACACGGCCGACGGCGTGAAGGTCGCGCGCGAGCACCTCGACGCGGGCGTGCCGATGGTCGTGCTCGAGACTGCCCAGCCGATCAAGTTCGGCGAGACGATCCGCGAAGCGCTCGATCGCGAGGCCGAGCGGCCGGCGGCATTCGACGGGCTCGAGGCGCTGCCGCAGCGTTTCGAGGTCGTGAAGGCCGACGCGCAGCAGGTGAAGGACTTCATTGGCGCGCATACGGGCGTGTAACGCAGCACAGGGGTAGCCTCGGGCCGCGGGGTCGCAAGCCCGGCGGCGCAGGACGGCCGGAATGCCGATTCGTCACACGGATCGGGGTTCCGGCCGTTTTGCTTGGTGGCGGTCGCGCGCAGGGGGCGTTGTCAGATGGCGCGCGAATCAAGTGCCAGCGTCGCGTGTTCGCGCCGATCACGGTTGTCGCATGTCCGGCATATCGCACGTGGGCGCGATGGCGTCGCTACAATGACGTATTGATTCCAACGATCCCCGATTCCTTCGATGTCGAACCCGAATCCCGCGGCGCCGCGCGCGCCGATGCTGTCGACCGCCGAAGCGCTCGCCGCGCTGCTCGAAGCCGCGAAGCCGCTGCCCGGCGCTGAAACCGTCGCCACGCTCGACGGGCTCGGCCGCGTGCTGGCGGCCGACGTGAGCTCGCCGCTCGACGTGCCGCCGATGCATACGAGCGCGATGGACGGCTACGCTGTGCGCGTCGCCGACCTGCTGCACGGCGAGCGGCGCTTGCCGGTGTCGCAGCGGATTCCGGCCGGCCATCCGGCCGCGCCGCTCGCGGCGGGCACGGCCGCGCGGATCTTCACCGGCGCGACGGTGCCGCCCGGCGCCGATGCCGTCGTGATGCAGGAGCAGGCGTCGGCCGACGGCGATGCGGTCGAAATTCTCCACACGCCGAAGGCCGGTGAATGGATCACCGCGCAGGGCGCGGACATCCGCCAGGGTTCGGTGATCCTGCCGGCCGGTACGCGGCTTACGCCACAGGCGCTCGGGCTGGCCGCGTCGGTCGGCTGCGCGCAGCTGTCGGTCGCGCGGCGGATTCGCGTCGCGGTGTTCTTCACCGGCGACGAACTGACGATGCCGGGCGAGCCGCTGAAGCCCGGCGCGATCTACAATTCGAACCGCTTCACGCTACGCGGCCTGCTCGAGCGGCTCGGCTGCCACGTGACCGACTACGGGATCGTGCCCGACTCGCTCGCCGCGACGCGCGACACGCTGCGTGAGGCCGCGCGCGATCACGACGTGATCCTGACGAGCGGCGGCGTATCGGTCGGCGACGAGGATCACGTGAAGCCGGCCGTCGAAGCCGAAGGGCGGCTCGCGCTGTGGCAGATCGCGATGAAGCCGGGCAAGCCGCTCGCGTTCGGCGCGGTGCGCCGCGGCGACGCGCATCCCGACGCGCACTTCATCGGGCTGCCGGGCAATCCCGTGTCGAGCTTCGTCACGTTCCTGCTGTTCGTGCGGCCATTCCTGCTGCGCCTGTCCGGCGTGCGCGACGTTGCGCCGCGCGCGCTGTCGCTTCGCGCGGATTTCTCGCAAAGCAAGGGCGACCGGCGCAACGAATTCCTGCGCGCGCGCGTCAACGCGGCCGGCGGGCTCGACCTGTTCCCGAACCAGAGCTCGGCGGTGCTGACGTCGACGGTCTGGGGCGACGGCCTGATCGACAATCCGCCGCAGCACGCGATCAGCGCAGGCGAGACCGTGCGTTTCATTCCGTTTTCCGAACTGCTGTCGTAACGCGACGGCTTCCTGACCCATGAAGATTCAACTGAAATTCTTTGCAAGCGTGCGCGAGGCGCTGGGCGTGTCCGACGAACAGGCCGACGTGCCGGACGGCGTGACGACCGTCGGCGACGTGCGCGCATGGCTGCGCCTGCGCGGCGGCGCGTGGGCCGAGACGCTCGCCGAAGGGCGCGCGTTGCGCATGGCATGCAATCACGAAATGACCGACCCCGGTACGCGGCTCACCGACGGATGCGAGGTCGCGTTTTTTCCGCCCGTGACGGGCGGTTGAGAGGCGGGCGATGGCTACGGTACGAGTGCAGGCCGACGATTTCGACCTGAACGCCGAAGTGGCGGCGCTACGCGCGCGCAACCCGAAGATCGGCGCGGTCGCGTGCTTCGTTGGCACCGTGCGTGACCTGAACGAAGGCGATTCGGTCGCCGCGATGGAGCTCGAGCATTATCCGGGGATGACCGAGAAGGCGCTCGAGAAGATCGCCGCCGAGGCTGGCCGGCGCTGGCCCGGGATCGACGTCGCGATCGTGCATCGCGTCGGCCGGCTGCTGCCGCTCGACCAGATCGTGATGGTCGCGACGGTCGCATCGCATCGCGGCGATGCGTTCGCGTCGTGCGAGTTCGTGATGGACTACCTGAAGACCGAGGCGCCGTTCTGGAAGAAGGAAACGACGCCGGACGGCGAGCGCTGGGTCGATGCTCGCAGCACCGACGATGCGGCGCTCGCGCGCTGGGGCGTCGAATCGGGCAACACGCCGCGTTGAGCGCGGCGTTCGTGTCGTGCGGCGATGTGCCGCAGGCACTCGCGCGCTTCGGCGCTGCGAATCGACGTGTCAGGCGTCCGGATCCGAGCCGCGCCCGATGATCTTCGTCGGAAACGGCTCGCCGCGGGCGCGTGACGGCAGCGCATGCGGATCGTCGCCCGTGTCGCGGCGGCGTGGCGCGATCGCGTCGAGCAGCGCCTGCTGCTCGGGCGGAATCTGATAATCCCAGCCGAACCGGCTCAACTGCAGGCTCTGCGCGATGCGCAGCGCGGGCTCCATGAAGTGGACGGCCGCGGGCGGCGTGTAGCGCCCCTCGACGGTCTTCAGGAACAGCGACAGCCAGCGGCTGAAATGCGCGGGCTCGATCCCGTCGAGTGGCTGGTGCGCCTGCTGCACGTTGCCGCGATAGCCCTTGGTGCCGAGCACGAGGCTCGACCAGAAGCTCACCATCTTCGGCAGATGCTCGTCCCAGCGACCGTCCAGCTTCGCGTCAAACACGGGGCCGAGCAGCGGATCGGCGCGCACGCGATCGTAGAACGCGTATACGAGGCCGCGGATATTGTCTTCTGTGGGCTCGGCGTCGCGAGGGCGGGCCGGGGCGGTATCGGGCGAGGCGGGCAGGGCGGTCATGGCAAAAAGGGCCGGGGAAAATCAGGCCGTCGGTGTCGTGCCGGCGGAACGGCTGCGTGGGCAACGCGCAGGACGCCGACAGAATTTTGACGCAAAATAGCGTCCACCGATGCCTGAAAAATGCGTAGATTTTGTGAATCTTATTGCGCGCAGGCCGTTCCGGCAACCCGGCGCCGTCAAGCAGCCTCGAGAACCGTCCCGGCGCGCATTCCGATTGATCCGTCCCGCTTGATCGGGGCGTGATCGATCATTTTCCGTATTCGCTCATGAGACTCACCGACTACACTGACTATTCGCTGCGCGTCATGCTGTACCTTGCCGTGCGCGGCGAGGGGCTCGCGACGATCCAGGAGATCTCGGACGCTTACGGCATCTCGAAGAACCATCTGATGAAGGTCGTGCAGCAGCTCGGCGAGCTCGGCTGGGTCGATACCGTGCGCGGCCGCAACGGCGGGCTGCGGCTGTTCCCCGAATCGCTGAAGCTGACGGTCGGCCAGGTGGTGCGTGCGACCGAGAACGATTTCGCGCTGGTCGGCTGCTTTGCGGCCGACGGCGACGAGTCGCGCGGCTGCGTGATCGAGCCGCACTGCCGCCTGAAGGGCGTGCTGGCGGCCGCGCGCGACGCATTCTTCGCCGAACTCGACCGTCACACGCTCGGCGAACTGACCGTGCCCGCGTCGCCGCTCATCGCGCTGCTGGGCATTCGTCCGATCGCGCTGGTGCGTGCCGAGCCGTCCGGGGATGACGCATCGGCGTCCGCCGAATCGCCGTCGAAGGCCGGCTGACACGCCGGTCCCACCGCCACCATCCGGGTGGCGGCCGGCCCGCAGGCCGCCGCATCGCCGCCCGGCGATTTTTGCGCTGAATCAACCTGAATTTCGCTTGAAACCCGTATAACCATCCTCATCTTGGTGTTAATCGAAAAATTGGAGGTCTCACCAAATGAGAATCGACAAGCTCACCACCAAGTTCCAGGAAGCACTCGCGGACGCGCAAAGCCTCGCGGCAGGCCGCGACAATCAATACATCGAACCCGTTCACGTGCTGGCGGCGCTGGTCGCTCAGCAGGACGGCTCCGCCCGCTCGCTGATGTCGCGCGCGGGCGTGCACGTGCAGGCGCTGCAAGGCGCGCTGAACGAAGCCATTTCGCGCTTGCCGCAAGTAACGGGCACGGGCGGCGACATCCAGATCGGCCGTGAGTTGGCCGGGCTGCTGAACCAGGCCGACAAGGAAGCGCAGAAGCTCAACGACACGTTCATCGCGAGCGAGATGTTCCTGCTCGCCGTGTCCGACGACAAGGGCGAAGCCGGCAAGCTCGCGCGCCAGCACGGCCTCACGCGCAAGGCGCTGGAAGCCGCGATCGCCGCGGTGCGCGGCGGCTCGCAGGTGCACAGCCAGGACGCCGAAAGCCAGCGCGAGGCGCTGAAGAAATACACGGTCGACCTGACCGAGCGCGCCCGCGCGGGCAAGCTCGATCCGGTGATCGGCCGCGACGATGAAATCCGCCGCTCGATCCAGATCCTGCAGCGCCGCACGAAGAACAACCCGGTGCTGATCGGTGAGCCGGGCGTCGGCAAGACCGCGATCGTCGAAGGGCTCGCGCAGCGCATCGTCAACGGCGAAGTGCCCGAGACGCTGAAGGGCAAGCGCGTGCTGTCGCTCGACATGGCCGCGCTGCTCGCCGGTGCGAAGTATCGCGGCGAATTCGAGGAGCGTCTGAAGGCGGTGCTCAACGACATCGCGAAGGACGAAGGCCAGACGATCGTCTTCATCGACGAGATCCACACGATGGTCGGCGCGGGCAAGGCCGAAGGCGCGATGGATGCGGGCAACATGCTGAAGCCGGCGCTGTCGCGCGGCGAGCTGCACTGCATCGGCGCGACCACGCTCGACGAATACCGCAAGTACATCGAGAAGGACGCCGCGCTCGAGCGCCGCTTCCAGAAGGTGCTCGTCGACGAGCCGAGCGTCGAGGCGACGATCGCGATCCTGCGCGGGCTGCAGGAGAAATACGAACTGCACCACGGCGTCGACATCACCGACCCGGCGATCGTCGCCGCGGCCGAGCTGTCGCATCGCTACATCACCGATCGTTTCCTGCCGGACAAGGCGATCGACCTGATCGACGAGGCCGCGTCGAAGATCAAGATGGAAATCGATTCGAAGCCCGAAGAGATGGACAAGCTCGATCGTCGCCTGATCCAGCTGAAGATCGAGCGCGAGGCCGTGAAGAAGGAGCAGGACGAGGCGTCGCAGAAGCGCCTGCAGCTGATCGAGGAAGAGATCGAACGCCTCGGCCGCGAATATGCGGACCTGGAAGAGATCTGGACTGCCGAGAAGGCCGCAGTGCAGGGCAGCGCGCAGCTCAAGGAAGAGATCGAGAAGGTGCGGGCCGACATCGTGCGCCTGCAGCGTGAAGGCAAGCTCGAGAAGGTCGCCGAGCTGCAGTACGGCAAGCTGCCGCAACTCGAGTCGCAACTGAAGCAGGTCACTCAGGCCGAAGAGCAGGAGCAACACAACCCGACGCGTCCGCGTCTGCTGCGCACGCAGGTCGGCGCGGAAGAAATCGCGGAAGTCGTGTCGCGTGCAACCGGGATTCCCGTGTCGCGGATGATGCAGGGCGAACGCGAGAAGCTGCTGCACATCGAGGAAAAACTGCACGAGCGCGTGGTTGGCCAGGACGAGGCGATCAGCGCGGTGGCGGATGCGATCCGTCGTTCGCGCGCGGGTCTCGCCGATCCGAACCGCCCGTACGGCTCGTTCCTGTTCCTCGGCCCGACGGGGGTCGGCAAGACCGAGCTGTGCAAGGCGCTGGCGTCGTTCCTGTTCGATTCGGAAGAGCACCTGATCCGCATCGACATGAGCGAGTTCATGGAGAAGCACAGCGTCGCGCGGCTGATTGGCGCGCCGCCGGGCTACGTCGGCTACGAGGAAGGCGGCTACCTGACGGAAGCCGTGCGCCGCAAGCCGTACAGCGTGATCCTGCTCGACGAGATCGAGAAGGCGCACCCGGACGTGTTCAACGTGCTGCTGCAGGTGCTCGACGACGGTCGCATGACCGATGGGCAGGGGCGCACGGTCGACTTCAAGAACACGGTCATCGTGATGACGTCGAACCTCGGCTCGCAGGTCATCCAGGCCATGACGGGCTCGCCGCAGGAAGAGATCAAGGACGCCGTGTGGCTCGAAGTGAAGCAGCACTTCCGCCCCGAGTTCCTGAACCGGATCGACGACGTCGTCGTGTTCCACGCGCTCGATCGCAGCAACATCGAATCGATCGCGAAGATCCAGCTCGCGCGCCTGCACGACCGGCTCGCGAAGCTCGACATGGCGCTCGACGTGTCGCCCGCCGCGCTCGAACAGATCGCGAAGGTCGGCTACGATCCGCTGTTCGGCGCGCGGCCGCTGAAGCGCGCGATCCAGCAGGAGATCGAGAACCCGGTCGCGAAGCTGATCCTCGCGGGCCGCTTTGGTCCGAAGGACGTGATCCCGGTCGACGTCAGCGACGGCACGTTCGTGTTCGACCGCGTCGTGCACTGATCGCCGGTGATCGGCCGCACGCCCGGTTCGCACCGGGCGCGCAAAAACAAACACCCCGCTCAGGCGGGGTGTTTGCATATGGGCGGCCGAAACCGCCGTCGAGGCCGTCAGCCGGCGCGCTGCGGGCTCAGGCCTGCTTGTTGCCGCCGAACATGCCGGCGAGCTGCGTGAGCGTGCCGAGCACGTTCGACGTATCGACCTGGCCGCCGGCCGGCACTTCGCCGTTCGGCGTCGCGCCGTTGACGACGTGCGGCAGCACCTGCGCGAGGATCGACGATGCTTGAGACGGATCGATGCCGACCTTGCTCGCCAGCGACCCGACGACGTCGGAACCGAGCACGTTCTGCAGCGTGTCGGCCGAGATCGGCTGGTTTTCGCCGTTACCGACCCACGAGCCGATGATGTCGCCGGCGCCACCGGCCTTGAACTTCTCGATCAGCCCGTTCAGGCCGCCCGGCTGGTTGTTGATGAATTCGAGCGCAGTCGTGATGAGCGCGCTTTGCGAGTTGCCGCCGGCCTGGCCGCCGATCAGACCGCCAACGATGTCGAGGAGACCCATGGTTCTTCACCTTTACTGAAAAGGGCGCCGCAACGACGGCGCCCGTTGATCGAATGCCGCGCGCACGCGATCGCGCGCGTGGCGCATATCAGGCGCCCGACGCCGCGGCGGCGGAGGCTGCCTTGTCCTTCTTGTTCTTCTTCTTCGAACCCTTCGTCGCCTTCGTGGACGACGCTGCGGCCGGCGCGCTCGCTCCCGCATCGGCGGATGCCGCTGCGGCCGCGGCCGCCTTTTCCTTCTTCGACATGCGCTTGCTCTTGGCCGGCTTGGTCGCCGCGTCGGGGGCGCTCGCGGCCGGGGCCGTCGAGGTCGCGGTCGTGCCGGCCGTTGCGGTCGTCGACATCGACGTTGACGTCGACGCGGTGCCTGCCGACATCGTGGCCGACGTGGTCGCCGACGTTGTCGCGGCCGGCTTCGACAGCTTCACACCCTTCGGCGGCGTCGACGAGCCGCCGATCGTCAGGCCGTTTTCCTCGAGATGCCCGACCGACTTCGTGCCGAGACCCTTCACGCGGTTCGCGAGATCGTCCGCGTCCTTGAACGGGCCGTTCTTGGTGCGTTCGTCGATGATCGCCTTCGACTTCACGGGCCCGAGGCCCTTCACCGATTCGAGCGCGGCCTGGTCGGCCGTGTTGACTTCGACGGCCGCGGCGATGCCGGCGGCAAGCGACAGCGATAGCGCGACGAACAGCATCAGCAGCTTTTTCAGCATGGCAAAGGCTCCCTGGTTCTGACGGATGAATGGCTGTTGCAACGGACGGCGGGGCGAGACCTGGCCGGGTGTCGCCGTTAAGCATAGGACAAATGCGTGCCCTTTTTAAGACAGGCTGACCGAATCTTGCTGAAGGCTTGCGTCGCTGTAAAGACAGAAAGCCGCGTTGTGCGGTGGTTTTGACCATTCTTTACGGTGTCCTCGGCGGTGATTTCAGATTGTCGTGCCTGGCCATTCGACAATGCTTGACTTAGAGTGAACTCTAACTCCTAACCTTGATCCTGCCATGTCGAAAACCGTATCCAGACCTTCCGCCGCCGGTCCGCTGACGATCGGGCAAGTCGCCGAACTGACCGGCGTGTCGACGCATACGCTGCGGTATTACGAGCAGGCCGGCCTGCTGCGCGCGATTTCACGCACGGCGGCCGGGCATCGGCTTTATGCGCCGGCCGACCTTGACTGGCTTGCCTTCGTGATGCGCCTGAAGGCGACCGGCATGCCGATTGCGCAGATGCAGGAGTTCGCGGCGCTGCGTGCACAAGGCGAGTCGACGCTCGGTGCGCGGCGCAGCTTGCTGGCCGCGCATCGCGACGCGGTGCGAGTGCATATCGCGGAACTGCAGGCGAGCCTCGACGCGATCGGCGACAAGATCGCGTACTACGAGGCTGAGGAACGCGAGACGGAACGACGGGCGAACGCTACTCACTCACTCTTGGAACAGGACGGACACCATGGATCGACTCGTTGAAGATCGCTACACGCGCGGCTGGAACAAGCTGAAGGAAATCGACGGCGAAGTGGGCGAACGCGTGATCGCGGCGCTTGCGCCGATCGCGCCGGACTTCGGGCGGCTGCTCGTCGAGTTCGGCTTCGGCGACATCTACAGCCGGCCGCAGCTCGACCTGAGGGCGCGCGAGATCGCGACGATCGCCGCGCTGGCCGCGCTCGGCAACGCGCAGCCGCAACTGAAGGTGCATGTCGAGGCGGCACTGAACGTCGGCTGCACGCGCGACGAGATCGTCGAGGTGTTCATGCAGATGGCCGTCTACGCAGGTTTCCCGGCCGCGCTGAACGCGCTGTTCGCCGCGCACGAGGTGTTCGTGCGGCGCGACGAAGCGGCGGGCGAGGCCGGGAAAGCAAGCGAAGTGGCCACGCAGGCCGCGTGATGGCGGTCGCGCCGGCTCGTCATGCGCGGTGCGGCGCGACGATCCGGTGTTTCGCGATCCGCCGGTACAGCGTCGCGCGCGAGATGCCGAGCGCCTGCGCGGCCGCATCGGGCCGCCAGCGATGCGCGGTGAGCGCCGCGACGATGCGGCCGCGTTCGTCGTCCGGCAGCGCGCCGCCGGACGGGCCGGCGCCGAGCTGCGCGGCGAGATCGGCCGGCAGGTCGCGCCGCGTCACGCGTGCGGCATCGCACACCGCGCATGCATAGCGCAGCACGTTGCGCAGTTGCCGCACGTTGCCCGGCCAGGGATACGCAGCGAGTTGCTCGGCGAGCGACGTGTCGAGCGTGAGCACGTGGCCGGTCGCCTGCGCTTCCTCAGCGAATACCGCGGCGATCACGTCGCGCACGTCCGCGCGCTCGCGCAGCGGCGGCAGTTCGAACGTCGCGCCGCTCAGCCGGTAATACAGATCCTCGCGGAACGTGCCGTCGGCCACCATGCGCGCGAGATCGCGGTGCGTCGCGCAGATCACGTCGAGATCGACGCGCACGGGCGTATCGCTGCCGAGCGGCACGACCTCGCCGTCGGCGAGCACGCGCAGCAGGCGCGTCTGCAGCGTGAGCGGCATGTCGCCGATTTCGTCGAGGAACAGCGTGCCGCCGTCGGCGAGCGCGATCTTGCCGCGCGCGCCGTGCTTGCGCGCACCGGTGAACGCACCCGCCGCATAGCCGAACAGCTCGCTTTCGATCAGCGCCTCGGGCAGCGCGCCGCAGTTGACGGCGACGAACGGCCGTGCGCGTCGCGCACCGGCGTCGTGGATCGCGCGGGCGAACACTTCCTTGCCTGCGCCGGTTTCGCCGAGTACGAGAATCGGCAGCCGCTTGCTCGCGACACGCAGCGCGAGTTCGGCCTGCTTCGCGACGCGCGCGTCGCTGCTGTGCAGGAACGGCGTCAGGGCGCCGACGTGGCGCTGCGCGGTGCCGGGGCGGCGCGATGCCGTGCCGGTTTCGCGGCAGGCGCGCCGTAGCGGCGCGCGCAACCGCGCATAGAGCGGGGCACCGGTCGCGCGCAACCGCAGCGCGACGATCGCATCGAGCCGCGCGGCGTCGCGCAGCGGCATCTCGGTTGCGTCGAAGATCTCGTCGATATGGCGCGGTTCGCGCAGCGCCGGCAGCGCGTCGCGCGCCTGCCGGTTCGCGGCGACGATGTTGCCGCACTCGTCGAACGCGATCAGCCATTCGGGCTGCGCCTCGACGTAATGACGATTCGGATGCCCGAACAATATCCAGTGTTGCGCGGTGCTGTGCACGAAATAGCCGTCCTCGATCAGCGCCGCGCTTTGCCGCACGAGCTGGTACACGAGACGCTGGCTGTCGCGGCCGTCCGGCGACTGGACGGCCGACGCGTCGAGCACGCCGATCAGTTCGCCTCCCGGCGCGAAGATCGGGGCCGCGCTGCAGGTGAGCGTGGTGAACGCCGCGCGGAAGTGGTCGGTCTTGTGCACGGTGATCGGCGCGAGATCGGTCAGCACGCTCGCGACCCCGCAGGTGCCTTCCTCGCTTTCCGACCAGCACGAGCCGATGTGCAGCCCCGCATGACGGAAGTCGTTGCGGCGTTCGCGGTCGATCCGGTAATCGATCGTCACGCCGTGCGCGTCGGTCAGCATCACGCAGTAATCGGCGACGCGAATCATGTCGTGCAGGCGCGTCAGGCACTGGCCCGATGCGCGCAGGAAGGCTTCCTCCTTGTCGCGCACCTCGCGCAGCTCGGCCGCGGTCAGCACGCGCGGGCCGATCGACGACGCGGGGTCGAGCGCGTAGCGCTCGAGCGAGCGCTGCCACGACGACACGAGACGCGCGGAATCGGCAGGCGCGGGCAGGCGTCCGGCGAGCGCGCCGAGCACACGGTCGGCGTGCTGGGCCTGGGGGACGGCATAGGGCATGGTCGGCTCCGGTTCCGTACGGCGGGGAATTCGATGTTCTTGTAGCACATCCGCCTGCGCGGATCACATTGCATCGCAGCACGCGCGCGGCGTGAGACGTTCGTCTCAGCGGCATCTCAGCCGGTCTCGCGCGGTTGAGACGCGCGGGCATGCCGCGCGCGACGGCGGCCCACATCATGGTGTCGCGCGCCGCGCCGCGATACGCGTGGCTTGCCGGCCGAAGCGCAATCCGGATGAAGGTGCCGAAACCGGTGCGCCGGGAGATCGACGGCGTGAGACGCACGCGCGGTTTCGCGGCGCGTCGGGCTGTCAAGGCGGCAGGTGTCGAAGACCGGCATGGCCGCAGAGCCAGTCTGCACGCGGGTTCCGTGGTCGTCGCACACACGGTGGCACGCCGCTTGCAGATGTCATGGGCAAGCCCGGCGCGATCGCGTCGGCTGCGATGATCCGCTGCCCTCGATGACGGCGGACGACACATGCAGGGCCGGTGCAAGCGCCGGTCCACTGGATGGAGACAAGCCAGTGACGACGCCCGTGACCGTCGGTGTGATCGCGAACCCCGCATCGGGGCGCGACATTCGCCGCCTGACGACGCATGCATCCGTGTTCCCGACGGCGGAAAAGGCCAACATGGTCGTGCGCCTGCTCGCCGGCCTCGGCGCGATGGGTGTCGAGCGCGTGCTGACCTTGCGCGACAAGACGGGCATCGCGACGCTATTGATGCGTGCGCTCGATACGCATCGCGCGGTCGCGCCGCACGAACGCTGGCCCGACGTCGAATTCGTGGACCTGCCGATCTCCGATACCGTCACCGACACGCACGCCGGCGCCGCATACATGCACCGGATGGAAGTCGCGCTGATCGTCGTGCTCGGCGGCGACGGCACCCATCGCGCGGTCGCCGCGCATTGCGGCGCGACGCCACTCGTCGCGCTGTCCACGGGCACCAACAACGCGTTTCCCGAACATCGCGAGGCGACCGTCGCGGGCGTCGCGGCCGGACTCGTCGCGACCGGCGCCGTGCCGGCCGAGGTCGCGTTCGTGCGCAACAAGCGGCTCGTCGTGCGCTGCGGGGCGGGCGCGAACGCGGGGCGCGAGGAGATCGCGCTCGTCGACGTGTGTGCGGCCCGGCAGCGCTTCATCGGCGCGCGCGCGATCTCGGGGCCTGACGACATCGACACGCTCTATCTGACTTTCGCGGAGCCGGACGGCATCGGCCTGTCCGCGCTCGGCGGCGCGTGGGCACCGCTCGAGCGCAGCGCGCCGCACGGGCTCGCGATGCGTTTCGCCGCCGACGGCAAGACCGCCGGCACGCCGCTCGTCGCGCCGATCGCACCCGGCCGCGTCGATCGCGTCGTGATGCGCAGCTGCGAGCGGCTCGAGCCGGGCGCGTGGCAGACGATCCCGTTCGAGCACGGCACGCTCGCGTTCGATGGCGAGCGCGAGATCGAGGTCGCGCGCGGCGACCGCTACGAGATCGCGCTCGACTGGCGCGGGCCGCTGACCGTCGATGTCGGCCGCACGCTGCGTTACGCGTCGTCGCGGCAGTTGTTGCGCGATGCCGGCGCGTGGCGCGGCTGACGCCGGCTTCAGGTTTCACCGACGGCCGGGGCCGTCGTGCAATCCGTCGCCGGGGCGTTGCCGCGGCGGCATTCGCAGTCAGACCTATCAAGGAGACACACATGACCGTTTCGACACAGCTCAGCAGGGACACGCTGCTGGATGCGTATCGGCTGATGCGCACGATCCGCGAATTCGAGGAGCGCCTGCACGTCGAGTTCGCGACCGGCGAAATCCCCGGCTTCGTTCACCTGTACGCGGGCGAGGAGGCTTCCGCGGTCGGCACCATCCTGCACCTCGGCCTCGAGGACTATGTCGCCACCACGCACCGCGGGCACGGCCACTGCATCGCGAAAGGCGTCGATGTGCACGGGATGATGGCCGAGATCTACGGAAAGAAGACGGGCGTTTGCCACGGCAAGGGCGGTTCGATGCACATCGCCGACCTGTCGATGGGGATGCTCGGCGCGAACGGGATCGTCGGCGCGGGCGGCCCGCTCGTGTGCGGCGCGGCGCTCGCGGCCAAGCACAAGAAGACGGGCGGCGTCGGGGTGTGCTTCTTCGGCGACGGTGCGTCGAATCAGGGCGTGATCTTCGAATCGATGAACCTCGCGTCGGTGTGGCGACTGCCGGCGATCTTCGTGGCCGAAAACAACGGTTATGCGGAAGCGACGTCGTCGAGCTGGTCGGTCGCGACCGACAACATCGCCGACCGCGCGAACGGCTTCGGGATGCCGGGCGTGATCGTCGACGGCTTCGACTTCTTCGCGGTGCACGAAGCGCTCGGCGAAGCTGTCGCACGCGCACGCAACGGTGGCGGCCCGACGCTCGTCGAAGTGAAGTTCACGCGCTATTTCGGTCACTTCGAAGGCGACGCGCAGACCTATCGCGCGCCGGGCGAAGTGCAGAAGCTGCGCGACGAGAAGGACTGCCTGAAACATTTCGAGGCGCGCGTCGTGCGTGCCGAGGTGCTGACGACCGCCGAACTGCGCGCGGTCGATGCGCAGGTGAAGGCGCTGATCGACGACGCGGTCGCGCAGGCGAAGGCCGCGCCGCTGCCCGACGCGGCCGACTTGCTGACCGACGTGTACGTGTCGTACCCGTGAGCGCGATGTGACACAGCGGCCACCGGCCTGCAGCCGGCACGGCGAACCCAATATTCCAGGAGACGGACATGGCAAGGAAGATCACTTATTCGCAGGCGATCAACGAGGCGCTCGCGCAGGAAATGGCGCGCGACGACAGCGTGATCGTGATGGGCGAGGACAACGCGGGCGGCGCGGGCGCGCCGGGCGAGGACGACGCATGGGGCGGCGTGCTCGGCGTGACGAAGGGGCTGTTCCACAAGTTTCCGGGCCGCGTGCTCGATACGCCGCTTTCGGAAGGCGGCTACATCGGCGCGGCGGTCGGCGCGGCCGCGTGCGGGATGCGGCCCGTCGCGGAGCTGATGTTCATCGATTTCATGGGCGTGTGCTTCGACCAGATATTCAACCAGGCCGCGAAATTCCGTTACATGTTCGGCGGCAAGGCCGTGACGCCGGTCGTGATCCGCGCGATGTACGGTGCCGGCCTGCGCGCGGCCGCCCAGCATTCGCAGATGCTCACGTCGCTGTTTACGCACATCCCGGGGCTGAAGGTCGTGTGCCCGTCGACGCCTTACGACGCGAAGGGGCTGCTGATCCAGTCGATCCGCGACAACGATCCCGTGATCTTCCTCGAACACAAGCTTCTCTACACGCGCGAAGGCGATGTGCCTGAGGAATCCTATGCGATTCCGTTCGGCGAGGCGAACATCGTGCGCGACGGCGATGACGCGACGATCGTCACGTACGGCCGCATGGTGCACCTCGCGACCGACGCGGCCGCGAAGCTCGCGAAGGACGGCATCCAGGTCGACGTGATCGACCTGCGCACGACTTCGCCGCTCGACGAGGAAACGATCCTCGAAAGCGCGGAGCGCACCGGGCGCGTGGTGGTGGTCGATGAAGCGAACCCGCGCTGCTCGATCGCGACCGACATCGCCGCGCTCGTCGCGCGGCGCGCGTTCCGATCGCTCAAGGCACCGATCGAGCTCGTGACCGCACCGCACACGCCCACGCCGTTCGCCGGCGTGCTGGAAGACCTTTACATCCCGTCCGCCGACGCGATCGCGCAGGCGGTACTGAAAACGAGGAGCTGACACGATGTCGATTCACATGATCACGATGCCCAAGTGGGGGCTGTCGATGGAGCAGGGGCAGGTCAACGGCTGGCTGAAGGCGATCGGCGAACGCGTGACGAAGGGCGACGAAGTGCTCGACGTCGAAACCGACAAGATCTCGTCGGGCGTCGAGTGCGCGTTCGACGGCATGCTGCGCCGGCAGATCGCACAGGAGGGCGAGACGCTGCCGGTCGGTGCGCTGCTCGGCGTGGTGGCCGCGGCCGAGGCAAGCGATGCCGACATCGACGCGGCGATCGCCGAATTCCAGCGCGATTTCGTGCCGGCCGCGGCCGCCGACGACGCGGCGGGCCCGCAACCCGAGAAGGCGCAGATCGGCGGTCGCACGGTCCGGTTCCTGAAACTCGGGGACGGGTCCGGTACGCCTGCGGTGCTGATCCACGGCTTCGGCGGCGACCTGAACAACTGGCTGTTCAACCACGCGGAGCTGGCCGCGCATCGGCCCGTGTGGGCGCTCGACCTGCCCGGGCACGGCGAGTCGGGCAAGGCGGTCGACACGGGCAGTCTCGACGAACTGGCCGACGCGGTGCTCGCGCTGCTCGACGCGCAGCACGTCGATCGTGCGCACCTGATCGGGCATTCGATGGGCGGCGCGGTCGCGATGGCCGTGGCCGAACGCGCGCCGCAGCGCGTCGTGTCGCTGACGCTGATAGCGAGCGCGGGGCTCGGCACCGACATCAACCGCGCCTATATCGACGGCTTCGTCGCCGGCAACAGCCGCAACACGCTGAAGCCGCACCTCGGTGCATTGTTCGCCGACGACGCGCTCGTCACGCGGCAACTGGTCGAGGATCTCGTCAAGTACAAGCGGCTCGAAGGCGTGCAGGCCGCGCTGGAGCAGATCGCGAACGCCGCGTTCGACGGCGCGTCCCAGCGGCGCGTGTTCCGCGACCGCGTCGGGGCGCTCGCGCCGCGCACGCTCGTGATCTGGGGCGAGCGCGACCAGGTGATTCCGGCGCAGCATGCGCAGGGCTTGCCGGACGGCGTGCGGGTCGAGGTGATCGCCGGCAGCGGCCACATGGTGCAGATGGAAGCGGCTGCCGACGTGAACCGCTTGATCGTCGCGTTTCTCGGAGACTGACGATGGCCGCCGCGCTCGAACGACCCAGCCTCACCGCGCTCGGCCAGCCGGGCGCGAGGAGCCGCGACAAGCTCGCGCGCATTCCGGTGCGCGTCGAGCCCGCGGCCGGCGCGGCGCTGCCGAAGCCGCCGTGGCTGCGGGCGCGGCCGATGATGAGCGGGGCGGTCGCCGACATGTCGGCCGTGCTGCGCGATCATCGGCTGCATTCCGTCTGCGAGGAGGCGATGTGCCCGAACATCGGCGAATGCTTCGCGCAGCGCACCGCGACCTTCATGATCATGGGCGGACTGTGTACGCGGCGCTGCCCGTTCTGCGACGTCGCGCACGGCCGCCCCGATCCGCTCGATCCCGACGAGCCCGCGCGGCTCGCCGACGCGGTCGCGGCGCTCGAACTACGCTACGTCGTGATCACGTCGGTCGATCGCGACGACCTGCGCGATGGCGGCGCCGCGCATTTTGCGGCCTGCATCGCGGCGGTGCGCGCGAGCGTGCCGGGCATCGGCGTCGAGGTGCTGACGCCCGATTTCCGTGGCCGCGTCGCGCGGGCGCTCGATGCGTTGTCGTCAGCGTGGCCGGACGTGTTCAATCACAACATCGAGACGGTGCCGTCGCTGTATCGGGCGGCGCGGCCGGGCGCCGACTATCGCGGTTCGCTCGAACTGCTCGCGCAGGCGAAGGCCGCGCGGCCGACGCTCGTGACGAAATCGGGCTTGATGCTCGGGCTCGGCGAGCGCGACGACGAGGTGCGGGACACGTTGCGCGACCTGCGCGCGCACGAGGTCGACGTGCTGACGCTCGGCCAGTATCTCGCGCCGTCGGCGCACCATCTGCCGGTGCGCCGCTACGTGAGCCCCGATGCGTTCGCCGCATGGCGAGACGAGGGGCTGGCGCTCGGGTTCAGGGAAGTCGTTGCCGGTCCGCTCGTGCGGTCCTCGTACCACGCGGCCGACGTGCTGGAGGACGCGTAGGCCGCGCGCCTTGCGTCATGCGCCGTATGCGCTGACGGCCGTTTGCGTGCGGCTGACGTGGCGCAGGTAGAGCGCGAGGCCCGCGCCGGCGAGCATCAGGCTGATCGTGTTCGCGAACCAGAAGCCGCGCGCGCCGGTCAGCCAGGCGGGCGCGATGCCGCCGACGTCGAAGCCGAGCACGTAGCCGCCGCCGAGCCCGACACCCCACAGCGCGACCGCATAGATCACGGTCGGCACGACCGCGACCTTGTACGCGCGCAGCACGAATGCGGACGTGATCTGCAGCGCGTCGAAGAAGTGGTAGAAGGTGACGATCGCGACCAGCGGCAGCGCGGCGGCGGCCACGGCGGGATTCGGTGTGTAGCCGCCGACGATCAGCGGACGCAGCGTGAACACCAGCACGCCGTACGCCGCCGCGATCCCGCACGCGAGCATCACGCTGTGCCGGCCGAGCAGGCGTGCCTCGTCCGGGCGGCCGGCGCCGAGTGCGCGTGCCACCAGCGTCGACGCCGCGACGCCGATCGACAGCGGCGTCATGTACAGCACCGCACCGATGTTGCCGGCGATCTGGTGGCCGGCGAGCGTCGTCGTGCCGAATTGCGCGATGAAGAGCGCCATGCACGTGTACGACGTGACCTCGATCAGGTACGACAGGCCCATCGGCACGCCGAGCTTCAGGATCGCCTTCTGGCGTGCCCAGACGGGCCAGCAAAAGCGCGAGAAGATTGAAAGCGGCGAGAACACGTCGAGCTTCGCGAGCAGCGTGAAGCCGATCAGCGCGAGCGCCCAGTTGATCAGCGTGCTGGCGAGCCCGCAGCCGGGCCCGCCGAGGGCCGGCACGCCGAAGCCGCCGAAGATGAACCACACGTTGAGGGGAAACTTGAGCAGCAGCGCGCCAACCTGCAGGATCATCGCGAGGCGCGGCTTGCCGGCCGCGTTGGTCAGCGCGTTGTAGATCCGGAACACGAGGCTCGCCGGCAGGCCGTAGGACAGGATTCGAAGGTAATCGACCGTGCGATCGTGCAGCGCGGGCGGTGCGTGGGCGATGTGCAGCAGCGGTTCGGGAAAGTGCAGCAGCAGGAACCCGGGCACCGCGAGCATCAGCGCGAGCCACAGCGCCTGACGGACTTCCTCGCCGATTTCCGCGTAGCGCCGCGCACCGTAAAGTTGCCCGGTGATGGGCTGCAGCGCGGACAGGATGCCCGTCATCCCGATGTAGACCGACACGTAGATCGACGAACCGAGCCCGAGTGCGGCCAGGTCGATGGCCGAATACCGGCCGACCATCGCCGTGTCGATCACGCCGAACGCGATGATCGCGAGCTGGCCGATGAGCACCGGCCACGCGAGACCGACGATCCGGCGGATGTCGGCGAACATCGTCAATCGACCGTCCGGTGGCGCGGGCCACGGCGCTTGACGGGCGCCGTTGGCCGCTCGATGCGCTCGTACAGGCGGAAGCGTTCGTCGCGGTCGGCGACGCGACGGCCTTCCCACACGAGACGCCACACGTATTGCGACATCGCGCTCGGCTCGCCGAAGTCCGCGCGGTCCTGGCGCAGGATCACGTCGCAGTCGCCCGAGAATTCGAAGTGCATGTCGCCGAAGTACGCGAAGGTCGCGATCTGCGCATCGCCGAGCCGCACGGGCGCGATGCACTCATAGTCTTTCGGCAGATGCGACGCGATCTGTTGCGCGACATCGCTGTAGGTCCGGCCATAGTTGACGATCGGCAGCCACAGCGTCATCAGCAGCACCCACATCAGCGTGGTGCCCGCGCCCGACAGCACGACGCTGCGCCACAGCACCTTCGGCTGGCGCGAGATGCGCCAGCGCGCGAGCAGGCACCAGCACACGGTGACGATCACCGCGCAGATGAACGAGAGGATCTTGAAGTGCGGTTCGTAGCCCGGCACCAGGCGCGCGAGGTTGCGCGCGAGCGGGTGCGGGAAGCCGGTGAGCGATGCGAGCCATACGAGCCACACGAAGGTGCCGAGGATCGTGAAGCTCAGCACCGCGAACCAGTCGAACGCGTTGATCGCGCCGCGCTTGAGTGTCGGCAGCGCGAAGGTAGCGAGCACCGCGAGCGGCGGCAGCAGCAGCATGTACATGCGGTTCGACTGCTGGCTCTGCAGGATCACGAGCGCGACGAGCGGGACCACGACCGACAGCGGAATCGCGATGTGCGCGCGGCGGCGCATGCCGGCCCAGCTCCACCAGGCCCAGATCGCGAGCGGCCACGCGGGCCACGTGAACAGCGGCAGGTTCTTCGCCGCGTAGGCGAGCACCGCGGTCGGCGGGCCCGAGAAGCGCATCAGGCTGCCGTGGATCCACTGGTTGAAGAACCACGCGGCGTCGTCGGGTGCCGCGTGGAGCGCGGCGAGCGGCCACAGTGCGAAGATCGCCGCCGCGAGCGGCAGGCCGATCAGCGGCAGGCGCAGGTTGCGCATCTCCGGCGTGACGAGCCACAGCGCGGCCGTGCCGGCGAGCAGCGCGACGACGAGCACCGGGTTGCCGGACAGCGCGACGAGGCCGATCGCGACGCCCCACCACAGCGCGCCCTGCATCGGCTTGTCGATGCCGCGCACGATGCCGTACACGAACATCGCGATCCACGCGAACTGCGCGAGCTGCGGCGTCGTTTCGTGGCCGCGCTCCGCGAGCCCGAAGCACGCGACGAGAACGAGCAGCGCGCCGTCGGCGAGCGTGCGGCCGTAGTCGCGCGGCTCCGGCTCGCCGCCGAATGCGTACTTGAACGGCTGGACCTCGGCGCGCCGGCCGAGCAGGTAGGCGGCGTACCAGACGAACGCGCATGCGACGCAGAACAGCACGCCCGTGTCGACGCGCGACGCGTTGCTCGCGTCGACCCACGGTGCCAGCGCGCGGATCGACAGCGCGCCGAGCCAGTAGCCGAGCGGCCCGTCGGTCGTGATGAACTTGCCGACGAGATTCGGCAGCAGCCAGTCGTGCCAGCCGCCGGTGGCCATCGTCCACATCACGCCGAAGCCCGCCGCGTCCTCGTTCTTCCACGGGTCGCGGCCGAACAGGCCGAACGCCGCGTAGAGGAGGCAGAGCGTAAGCAGCAGCCAGCGCGGCAGCGCGCGCGTGGCGGAGGCGGTGAGACGAACGACTGGCTTCATGCAGATGAGCGATTTGTTATGAGCAGGCGGCCGGCGCGGTCATGCGCCGACGGCGCCGGATTCGGGCATCCGGCATTGTAGACGCGCCGGCCCGTGCGCGTCGGACGATTACCCCTGCACCGGCCGCCGTGCGGTGTTTTCCCGGCGAGCGGAGACAAAAAAGGGCAGCCTGGGCTGCCCTTTCGTGCGGTACCGGTGTGTTGCAACCACCGGATCGGTGCGAAGCTTACTTCGCGACCTTGCCGCTGGCGCGTGCGCCGAACTTGTTCTTGAACTTCTCGACACGGCCTGCCGTGTCCATGATCTTTTGCTGACCCGTGTAGAACGAGTGCGATTCCGACGACACTTCGATCTTGGCGAGCGGGTAGGTCTTGCCTTCGTGTTCGATGGTTTCACGCGTCTGGATCGTCGAGCGCGTGATGAACTTGAAGCCGTTCGACATGTCTTGGAAGACGACTTCGCGGTAGTCCGGGTGAATGCCAGGTTTCATGATGTTCCTTGGTGAGAGCGGTAGCCAACCCGCCGCTTGCCGTGCCGGACCGCACGCATTTGCACGATTCAGCCGACGTCAAGCCCGGCGCGAGCCACTTGCCTAAGGTCGAAAAACGGCGATTATGCCAGAAAATCAGACGGTTGACGAATAATTTTCACCACGCTTCATCACGCGTCGAGGGCGCCCGTCCGGGCCGGATCCTGCCGATAGTAGCGGGCGAGCAGCCGGTAGAGCTCCGGAAATTCGGACTCGAACGCACGCGGTCGCACGAACAGCGCCTCGCTGCACACCGCGAAGAACTCCGACGGGTGATCGGCCGCATAGGGATCGATCAGCGAGTCGCGCTCGAAGCGCGCCCACGCGCGATCCGGCACCGCATCGACGCGCGCGCAGAACTGGTCGTATGCATACTCGAACACGTCGGCCCACGCCTGCGCGTCGAGGTGCGGCGCGTGCCAGCGGCGAAAAAGGGGCGGATACCCGTCGGCCTCGCCATTGACCATGTCGATCTTGTGCGCGAACTCGTGGATCACGACGTTGTAGGCGTCGCGGCCGTCCGTCATCTGCGCATCTTCCCACGATAGGATCACCGGGCCGCCTTCCCACGCTTCGCCGCTCGCATCCTGCTCGACTTCATGGACGACGCCGTCCTCGTCCTGCACGGTCTTGCGGATGACGAATTCGCCCGGATACACGACGACGCCGACCCAGCCGTCGTACAGCGACAAATCGAGGTTCAGCACGGGCAGACACGCCTGCGCGGCGATCGCGACGATCATCTCGTCGGTCAGCGCGAGTCCGTGCGCGGTCGAGAACGATTTCTTCGCGATGAACAGGCTCGTCAGCTCGCGCAGCCGGCCCAGGTCGCCGGGCGACAGCGCGTCGAGGAATGGCAGGCGCGCGACGGTGTCCCGCCACAGCTCATCGGGAATCGGATGGCTGCGCAGCGCGCGGTCGCGGCGGCGGTCGTCGAGCCAGCGGGTCAGTTTCGAGAGCATGGAAGCAGCGCGGGAGAATCCAAAGCCTGTCTTTTAACTCAATCGATCTCTTTTTGCCATGCCGCGAAGAGGCCGCCGACGAGCGCGATGCCCGCGAGGAAATAGAAACCGTCGAGCGACGCGAGGAACGACGCCTGTTGCGCGACCATCCGCGCGATCGATGCGATCGCGAGGGCGTGCGCCTCGTTCAGCGCATGGCCGGCAGCCGCGTAGCTGCGCGTGAGCGCGTCGACGGTTTGCTGGAACAGCGGATCGAACACGTTCGCGCGCTCCACGAGCCGCGTCTGATGGACGGCCAGCCGGTGCTGCTCGACGATGATCACCGACGACGTCGCGAACGAGATCGTCAGTTGCCGCACGATGTTCTTCAGCCGGTAGCCGTGCGTGTATTCGTCGATCGCGAAGATGCGGAACGTCAGGTTCGCGACCGGCAGCACGATGAACAGCAGCAACAGCCCGCGCAGCAGCAGCGGGACGATCAGCGCGGCCTCGCCGACCTGGGGCGTCATCCGCGTCATCCACAGCGCTGCGACGATCGCGATTGCGAACCCCGGCACGACGAACCATTTCTTGTGCGTGACGCGCTTCGCGTGGCGCAGGTAGACGAACAGCGCGGTGGCCGAGATCAGCGACATCGTGCCGACCAGGCGCCCGGCGTTCTCGACCGGATAGCCGAGCCCGCCTTCGAGCAGGCGGGAAGTGAGGTAGCCGAAGCCCGTCGACTCGTAGTAATAGAACATGTACAGCAGCAGCCCGACCTGGAACGTGCGCTCGCGAAACGCATGCAGCCGCACGAGCGGCGTCGGATGGTTCCACTGGTGATAGGCGAACCACGCGAGCGCGCCAAGGCCCCCGATCGTCAGCAGGATCAGCATCGGCGAGCCGCTGTAGAGCTGGTAGTGCACCTGCTGCAGCACGATCTGCAGCGCGCCTTGCGCGAGCGCGAACAGGACGTACGGCCAGAAATGCCCGGAGCCGCGTTCGTCGTCGGGCGTCCTGCCCGAATCGGGCAGCGTGAGGAGCGCGAGAATCGCGAACGCGATGCCTGCGGGCGCGGTGCACGCGAACAGCGCACGCCACGTCGAATGCGCGACGAGCAGCCCTCCGACGATCGGCGCAAGTGCGCTGCCGAGCAGGATCATGATCAGGAACGCGCGCGTGGCGGGCGGCCGCTCCTGCGGCTTGAAGCTGATCTGGATCAGGATCCGGCATGCACCCATCATCGGGCCGATGAAGTAACCCTGGAAGCCGCGCGCGAACGCGAGCTCGAGCGACGTGTCGGCGAGCGCGGCCGCGATCGCGCCGAACGAGAACATCAGCATGCAGCCGGCGACGTAGCGGCGGTGGCCGAGACGATCGACCCACCATTGCTGCTGCAGGATGCCGAGCACGGCCGTGACCGCATACGCGCTCGACGACCACACGAGCTCGTCGGGCGACGCGTTGATGCCGCCCGCGATGTAGCTCGCGAAGAACGAGAAGGCCGCGTTGTCGAAGTAGTCGATGCCGGTCACGAGCGCGAGCGCCCACGGGAACAGATCCGCACGCAGGTTCGCACGGCTCCACAGCGGCGGGCGACCCGGCGCGACGTTCATTCCCGCTCCTTGCGCGCGCGCCGTGTGCCGGCTTCGGCTTGTCGCTGCGCGATCAGCGTGTCGGGGTTTTCGCCGGCGAGGCGCCGTTCGATGTAGTCGATGTCGTGCTGCAGTTCCTTGCGCAGCGCGACGGCTTCCTTCAGTTCGCGCTGGACGGCCGCAATCCGCTGGTCGAGCGTGTCGATTTGCTCGGCGAGCCCCGAGCGGATGTCGCGCAACGACGCGTCCGAATAGCGGCGCCGGCCGTCGCCCATTTCTTCGAGCGGGCGCTTGAGCATCTCGGTGATGCCGTGTAGCGAAAAGCCGAGCGCGCGCAGCCGCAGGATGCGGGCGAAGCGTTCGAGATCGGCTTCGTCGTAGAGGCGATAGCGGCCGCCGCTGCGTGACGGCGTGACGAGCCCGCGCTCTTCGTAATACTTCAGTGTGCGCGGCGTGACGCCGAGCCGCGACGCGGCGTCGCTCACGGTCAGCAGCGAGGGGGAGGCGTCGTTCGGCATTCGATTGGCGCGGCTTCGGTTGGGGCGATGGCGCGATTATAGATCAACCTGTACGTTCACGTTCAGGTTGGCGCAAAAAAACGGCTGCCGGGCGAAATGCGCGGGCAGCCGTTCGATGCGGAGCGGTGCGGGGGCGATCAGCCGCCGCGGCGCATCAGATCGAAGAACTCGGAGTTGCTCTTCGTCTGGCGGATCTTGTCGAGCAGGAATTCCATCGCCTCGACTTCGTCCATGTCGTGGATGAACTTGCGCAGCACCCAGATCTTTTGAAGGATCTCGGGCTTGATCAGCATTTCTTCGCGACGCGTGCCCGACTTGTTCAGGTTGATCGACGGATAGACGCGCTTTTCCGCGAGACGGCGCTCGAGGTGCACTTCCATGTTGCCGGTGCCCTTGAACTCTTCGTAGATCACGTCGTCCATGCGGCTGCCGGTTTCGATCAGCGCGGTGCCGATGATGGTCAGCGAGCCGCCTTCCTCGATGTTGCGCGCCGCGCCGAAGAAGCGCTTCGGGCGCTGCAGCGCGTTCGCGTCGACACCGCCCGTCAGCACCTTGCCCGATGCCGGGATCACGGTGTTGTACGCGCGTGCGAGACGCGTGATCGAGTCGAGCAGGATCACGACGTCGTGCTTCATTTCGACGAGGCGCTTGGCCTTCTCGATCACCATTTCGGCGACCTGCACGTGACGCGTGGCCGGTTCGTCGAACGTCGAAGCGATCACTTCGCCGGCGACCGAGCGCTGCATTTCGGTCACTTCTTCAGGGCGCTCGTCGATCAGCAGCACGAACAGGATGACGTCCGGATGGTTCTGCTTGATCGCGTGTGCGATGTGCTGGAGCATCACGGTCTTGCCCGACTTCGGCGACGCGACGAGCAGGCCGCGCTGGCCCTTGCCGATCGGCGCGATCATGTCGATGATGCGGCCCGTGACGTTTTCTTCGCCGCGCATTTCGCGTTCGAGCGACAGCGGCTTGTTCGGGTGCAGCGGCGTGAGGTTCTCGAACATGATCTTGTGTTTCGAGGCCTCGGGCGGCTGCCCGTTGACTTTGTCGACCTTCACCAGCGCGAAGTAGCGCTCGCCGTCCTTCGGCGTGCGGACTTCACCTTCGATGGTGTCGCCGGTGTGCAGGTTGAAGCGGCGGATCTGCGACGGGCTGATATAGATGTCGTCGGTGCTCGCGAGGTACGACATTTCCGGCGAGCGCAGGAAGCCGAAACCGTCCGGCAGCACTTCGAGCGTGCCGTCGCCGAAGATCGTCTCTCCCGTCTTGGCGCGCTTTTTGAGAATGGCGAACATCAGTTCCTGCTTGCGCAGGCGGTTCGCGTTTTCGATCTCCAGGCCATTGGCCATTTCGATCAGTTCGGACACGTGCAGAGACTTGAGCTCGGATAAATGCATACGGAGAACCCGCCAGGGAGGAGATGCGACGAAAAGAAATAAGGGAGGAGGGCGAGCGGAAGCGCTCTGAGACTTAATGCGTCTTGTAGACGTTTTTTGATTCTAGCATACGCCGATTCGCGCCTGAGCGGCCGATCGGCGGCTTGACAGCGGACGTGTTGTCGGTTGACAACACGTCCGCGGAACGGCCGGTATTACAGGTGGCTATCCAGGAATGCGGTGAGCTGCGACTTCGACAGCGCGCCGACCTTCTGCGCGGCGGCCGCGCCGTTCTTGAACAGGATCAGCGTCGGGATGCCGCGCACGCCGAACTTCGCAGGCGTTGCCTGGTTGTCGTCGACGTTGATCTTCGCGATCTGCAGCTTGTCGCCGTAATCCTTCGCGACTTCGTCGAGGATCGGGGCGATCATCTTGCACGGGCCGCACCATTCGGCCCAGAAGTCGACGAGCACGGGCTTGTCGGATTTGACGACGTCCTGTTCGAACGATGCGTCGCTGATGTGTTTGATCTGTTCGCTCATTGGGTCAATACCTCTTACGGTTCGGGGACTGCCTGCTCGGCGCGTTGCGGCGCTCCGGCGGCCTTGTCGGCTGCCGGCCGCTGCCGCAGGTCACTCCCCTCTCCGGAAGGAAGGGCGTAAGCGCTGCTTGGCGCGGCTCGCGGGTCGTTCGGGCGTCATATTAGCCTAAATTGCTATCTGCTGCGGGCGGCGATAGTAGTCGCTACGCGAGTAGGGGTACGACGCGCCGTTTGACCGTTGTGTCCCGAAGGTGGAGTCCGGCGCGCAAAATACAAGAGTCACGAAGCGTCACGATATATGACCGCACGTTCGCGCCGGATTGGAAAGCCCGCACGCGCGTCGGTTTGCTCGATCTTTGGCCTTGTTGCGAACAAACGGTCGCATTCGGCCGGAAGCGGTGATAGAATATGCCGTGACGGGCCTCCTCGCATGGTGGGGCGGTGAACCTGGTCAGGTCGGGAACGAAGCAGCCACAATCGTTTTCCGCCAGTGCCGAGGGTCGGGCTCGTCACCTTTCCTCTCGCCCCGTTCGCCGGGCGTTTTTTATTTCTGCGTCATTCTCCGTTCTGCCTGCGCGTTGCCCGTCTTCCGCACCGTTTCACGTGTCGGCGCGACGCAGCGTTACTGATACAATTTCCCGATGACCTATCAAGTTCTCGCACGCAAGTGGCGTCCGAAGGATTTCGCTTCGCTCGTCGGCCAGGAGCACGTCGTCAGGGCGCTCACGCACGCGCTCGACGGCGGGCGTCTCCATCACGCCTATCTGTTTACCGGAACCCGCGGCGTCGGCAAGACGACGCTGTCGCGGATCTTCGCGAAGGCACTCAACTGCGAAACCGGCGTCACGTCGCAGCCGTGCGGTGTGTGCCGCGCGTGCCGCGAGATCGACGAAGGCCGCTTCGTCGATTACGTTGAAATGGACGCGGCGAGCAACCGCGGCGTCGACGAAATGGCCGCGCTGCTCGAGCGCGCGGTGTACGCGCCCGTCGATGCGCGCTTCAAGGTCTACATGATCGACGAAGTGCACATGCTGACGAATCACGCGTTCAACGCGATGCTGAAGACGCTCGAGGAGCCGCCGCCGCACGTCAAGTTCATCCTCGCGACGACCGATCCGCAGAAGATTCCCGTCACCGTGCTGTCGCGCTGCCTGCAGTTCAACCTGAAGCAGATGCCGGCCGGGCACATCGTGTCGCATCTCGAACGGATCCTCGGCGAAGAGCGGATCTCGTTCGAGCAGCAGGCGCTGCGCCTGCTCGCGCGCGCCGCGCAGGGCAGCATGCGCGATGCGCTGTCGCTGACCGACCAGGCGATCGCCTATTCGGCGAACGAAGTGACCGAATCGGCCGTGTCGGGCATGCTCGGCGCGCTCGACCAGACCTACATGGTGCGCCTGCTCGATGCGCTCGCGGCCGGCAACGGCCCGGAGATTCTCGCGATCGCCGACGAGATGTCGCTGCGCAGCCTGTCTTTTTCCACCGCGCTGCAGGATCTTGCGAGCCTGCTGCACCGGATCGCGTGGGCGCAGTTCGCGCCGGGCTCGGTTCTCGACGAATGGCCGGAAGCGGCCGACCTGCGCCGCTTCGCGGAGACGCTGAGCCCCGAGCAGGTTCAACTGTTCTATCAGATCGCGACGGTCGGACGCGCGGAACTCGGCCTTGCGCCGGACGAATACGCCGGCTTCACGATGACGTTGCTGCGGATGCTCGCGTTCGAGCCGGCCGTCGGCGCCGGCAGTGCGCCGGGCGGTCAGCCGGCCGTGCCGCGTGCCGTACCCGCGCCTGCGCCGCGTGTGGCTGCCGCCGCGTCGGCGGCGCCCAAGCCGTCTTTGGAACAGGCAGCCGCCGCGGACGCAGCACGCCCGCAAGCGGCCGCTCCGGTCGCGCCCGCTGCGCGTCCGTCGCCGGCCCGGTCTGACGACGCGGTGACTTCGCCCGCCGTGAAGCCTGTTTCGACGCCGGCTGCGGCTGCAGCGCCGCAGCCGGAAGCAAACCCGGCACCGCAGGCAGCACCGACGCGCGACGCGCTGCCCACTGTCCGCAGCGAACCCGAATTGCCTGCTGCCGCCAAGCGCAACGACGAACCAGCGCCGGCTGCCGAACAGGCGCCGCGTGCCGTGCCGGCCGAGCCCGCCGCGCGCCCGGGGGGCCGCGGGGGGGCGGCTGCCGCACTCGACGTACTACGCAATGCCGGCATGCGCGTGTCGTCCGACCGTTCGCGGGCGGGCGGCGCGTCGAAGCCGGCGGCGGCCCAGCCGGCCCCGGAGAAACCGGCGGCATCGCGACCTGCCGTGCAGGTGCCGACGCCGCGCGCGACGGCACGTGCGCCGCAGCCAGCCGACACGCGCCAGGCCCCGCCGCCGTGGGAAGACATTCCGCCGGACGAATACGTGCCGCTCAGCGCCGACGAGATGTTCGGCGGTGCGGCGGACGACGGCTTCGTGCCTGTGTTCGACAGCGGCCCCGATGACGTGCGCATTGCGCCGAAGGCGGCGGAGGCCCGTCCGTCCGCACCGGTCGACACGCGCCCGCTGCCGCCCGCGATCGCGCTCGACCCGGTCGGCTTCGACGGCGAATGGCCGGCGCTGGCCGCACGGTTGCCGCTGAAGGGCGTCGCGTATCAGCTCGCGTTCAACAGCGAGTTGACGGCCGTCGACGCGACGACGTTGAAATTGTCCGTGCCGGTGCCGCAGTATGCGGACGCCGCCCAGGTCGCGAAGCTGAAGGCCGCCTTGGCCGACGCGCTCGGCAAGCCCGTCGAGGTCGCGGTCGAGGTCGGGCCCGCGCGGCGCACCGCGGCGGCGCTGGATGCGGCCGCGCGTGCGGCACGCCAGCGCGAGGCCGAGCAGGACATCCATGGCGATCCGTTCGTCCAGCAACTCGTGCGTGACTTCGGTGCACGTATCGTCGAAGGTTCGGTGCGGCCGCTCGTCGATTCGGCGCCGGACGGCACATCGCCGACGCTGCATTGAACGAATCGCACCGCGACAGGCACAATCACGCCCGCACATATTGACCGGCACGCGCCGCGTGCCGGTTTTCACACGATCAAGAAGGAGTATTCCCATGTTGAAAGGCAACCTCGCCGGACTGATGAAGCAAGCGCAGCAAATGCAGGAAAACATGAAGAAGATGCAGGAGCAGCTTGCGCAGATCGAAGTCGAAGGGCAGTCGGGTGCCGGGCTCGTCAAGGTGACGATGACCTGCCGCAACGAAGTGCGTCGCGTGGCAATCGACCCGAGCCTCCTCGCGGACGACAAGGACATGCTCGAGGATCTGGTCGCGGCAGCGTTCAACGATGCCGTGCGCAAGGCCGAGGCGACGTCGCAGGAAAAGATGAGCGGCATGACGTCCGGCCTGCCGTTGCCCCCGGGCTTCAAGCTGCCGTTCTGAGCGCAGCGTCCGTTCAGTCCGATCAGCTCGTTCCGCTTTCAGCCGCCGTATGAAACAGCCGTCCGCCCTGTCCGCGCTCGTCGAAGCGTTGCGCGTCTTGCCCGGCGTCGGGCCGAAATCCGCGCAGCGCATGGCGTACCACCTGATGCAGCACGATCGGGAGGGCGCGGAGCGGCTCGGCCGGTCGCTGCTGTTCGCGACCGAGCACCTGCAGCACTGCGAGAAGTGCAATACGTTCACGGAAGCGCAGATCTGCGAGGTGTGCAGCGACGAGGAGCGTGATCCGACGCTGCTGTGCGTCGTCGAGACACCGGCCGACCAGATCATGCTCGAGCAGACGATGACGTATCGCGGGCTGTATTTCGTGCTGATGGGGCGGCTGAGCCCGCTCGACGGGATCGGCCCGAAGGAAATCCATTTCGACCGCCTCGTGCGACGCGCGACCGACGGGATCGTCAAGGAGGTCGTGCTTGCGACCAACTTCACGAACGAGGGCGAGGCCACCGCGCACTACCTCGGCCAGACGCTGAAGGCGCGCGGGCTCGCGGTCACGCGCCTCGCGCGTGGCGTGCCGGTGGGCGGCGAGCTCGAATACGTCGACGCGGGCACGATCGCCCGCGCGATGCTCGACCGCCGCACGATGTAAGCCGGGCGCCGCCGGCCGGCGGCGCCGTTCCTCATGTCAGGGAGACACATGAGCGCCAGTCAGGGCCCCCTCGCGGGCGTCAAAGTGCTCGAATTCGGGACGCTGATCGCGGGGCCGTTCGCGTCGCGCCTCTTCGGCGAATTCGGCGCGGAAGTGATCAAGATCGAGGATCCGAACGGCGGCGACCCGCTGCGCAAGTGGCGCAAGCTGCATCCGGAGCAGGGCGGTACGTCGCTGTGGTGGTCGGTCCAGGCCCGCAACAAGAAATCGGTCACCCTCAACCTGAAATCCGATGCCGGCAAGACGATCGCGCGGCAACTCGCGCGCGAGGCCGACATCGTGATCGAAAACTTCCGCCCGGGCCTGCTCGAGAAGCTCGGGCTCGGCTACGACGTGCTGTCGGCCGACAACCCCGGTCTCGTGATGGTGCGCCTGTCCGGCTACGGGCAGACGGGCCCGTACCGCGACCGGCCGGGCTTTGGCGCGATCGCCGAATCGATGGGCGGGTTGCGCCACATCACCGGCTATCCGGACCTGCCGCCGCCGCGCATCGGCATCTCGATCGGCGACTCGATCGCCGCGCTGCACGGCGTGATCGGCGGGCTGATGGCACTTCACCACCGCAAGGTGAACGGCGGCGCGGGGCAGGTGGTCGACGTCGCGCTGTATGAAGCGGTGTTCAACATGATGGAAAGCGTGGTGCCGGAGTACGGCGTGTACGGGATGGTGCGCGAGCGCACCGGCGCGTCGTTGCCGGGCATCGTGCCGTCGAACACCTACGCGTGCCGCGACGGCAGCATCGTGATCGGCGGCAACAGCGACCCGATCTTCAAGCGGCTGATGAAGGCGATCGAACGCGACGATCTCGCCGACGATCCGGCGCTTGCACGGAACGACGGCCGCGTGCCGCGCACGCAGGAGATCGACGATGCGATCGCCGCGTGGCTCGCGCCGCGTACGATCGACGAGGCGCTCGCCGTGCTCAACGCCGCCGACGTGCCCGCCGGGCGCATCTACAGCGCCGCCGACATGTTCACCGATCCGCAGTTCGTCGCGCGGCAGATGATCCAGCGCTTCAAACTGGCCGACGGCACCGACATTCCGCTGCCGAACATCACGCCGAAATTGTCCGACACACCGGGCGAAACGCGCTGGCTCGGGCCCGAACTCGGCGAGCATACGGACGAGGTGCTGCGCGGCCTCGGTTACGACGCACAGGCGATCGCCGCGCTGCGCGAGGCCGGCGCGATCTGAGTGCCCCAAGGCCGGGCGCTTCGCGTCGGGCTTCAGCGAGGGCAGCCTCTCCCGAGGGGCACGCTTCGGGGCGGAAAACGCCGGGCGGCACAACGTTGTCTCGCGCCCGCGGAACGCCGCCGTGCAATGCGGCGGCGCACCGCGCGCGCGGCGTGCATGCAGGCCCGTCCGCAGCCGCCTGACTGTCGCTCTCGCGCCATCTTTCCTCGGTTACAATCGCCGGATGCGAATCCTACTCAGCAACGACGACGGCTATCTCGCCCCCGGTCTCGCCGCGCTCAGCGACGCGCTGCAGCCGCTGGCCGACCTCACGGTGATCGCGCCCGAGCAGAACTGCAGCGGCGCATCGAATTCCCTCACGCTGTCGCGGCCGCTGTCGGTGCAGCGCGCGCCGAATACGGGTTTCTTCTACGTGAATGGCACGCCGACCGATTCAGTGCACGTCGCGTTGACAGGGATGGCCGACGCGAGGCCCGACCTCGTCGTGTCCGGGATCAACAACGGCCAGAACATGGGCGAAGACACGCTCTATTCAGGGACCGTTGCGGCCGCCACCGAAGGCATCATGTTCGGCGTGCCGGCCATCGCGTTTTCGCTGGCCGAGAAGGGCTGGGCGCATCTGACGGACGCGGCGCGCGTCGCCGCGGAAATCGTCGAACACTATCTCGCGCATCCGCTACCCGGTCAGCCGCTGCTGAACGTCAATATTCCGAATCTGCCGTATGGGGAACTGAAAGGCTGGCAGGTCACGCGCCTCGGCAAGCGTCACCCGTCCCAGCCGGTGATTCGCCAGACCGACCCGCGCGGCGAGCCGGTCTACTGGATCGGTGCCGCGGGTGCTGCGCTGGACGCGAGCGAAGGCACCGATTTCCACGCCGTCGCAAACGGTTTCGTATCGATCACCCCGCTGCAGCTCGATCTCACGCATACGCAAATGCTGCCCGCAACGCGCGAATGGGTGCGCGCAGGAGGGCGGGCTTCATGAGCGGCGAGCGCGCGAAGCGGTTTCCGCTCGCGCTCGAAGATCTCAAGCGAGCGCCACGCAAATCGGAAGGCCGGGCCGGCGAACGCCATGCGGCGGGCTCGGTGCCGAAGGCCGTCGACAAGTCCGCCGCCGTGCCGAAGCCGGTGGCGGTGAAGACGGGCGTCGCCCGCCCGGTGCCCGGCACGACCGCCGCGAAGCCGGCGACCGCGCCGAAACCGACCGCGCTGAAGCCGGCGATGCCCAAGCCGGCTGCGCCGAGCGTCGCGCCGGCCGGTGCGTTCGCGCTGACGTCGGAACGTGTGCGCGAACGCATGGTCGAACGCCTGCGCGCGAACGGCGTGACCGATGCGCGCGTGCTGGATGCGATGGCGGCGGTGCCGCGTCACATGTTCGTGGATCCGGGGCTCGCGACGCAGGCCTATGAGGATGCCGCGCTGCCGATCGGTCACCAGCAAACGATTTCAAAGCCGTCGGTCGTCGCGCGCATGATCGAGCTCGCGATGGCCGGCCGCACGCTCGAGCGCGTGCTCGAGATCGGCACCGGTTGCGGCTACCAGGCCGCGGTGCTGAGTCACGTGGCACGCGACGTGTATTCGATTGAACGCATCAAGCCGCTCTACGAGCGCGCAAAGCTGAACCTGCGGCCGCTGCGCGTGCCGAACATCCGTCTGCATTACGGCGACGGGCGTGTCGGTCTGCCGTCCGCGGGCCCGTTCGACGCGATCGTGATCGCGGCGGCGGGGCTCGACGTGCCACAGGCGCTGCTCGAGCAGCTCGCGATCGGCGGGCGGCTCGTCGCGCCGGTCGGCGCGCAGAGCGGGCAGCCCCAGGTGCTCACGCTCGTCGAGCGCGTCGCGCACGCGCAATGGCGGGAGTCGCGGCTTGATCGCGTTTTCTTTGTCCCTTTAAAATCCGGAGTGATTTGAAACCGATGAGTATGTTGCGCGCGATGCAAAACAACCGAACCAGGGAACCGCTCACGTTCGCCCAGCGCGCGATCTGTGTGGCTGCGTTCTCCACGCTACTGGCCGCCTGTGCGACGCGGCTCGACAACGCGCCCGTCGTCGACCGCTCCGGAGCGCTCGGCACGACCACCGCCGCCCAGCCGGCGGTGCCGCTCGGGCCGCCGCCGCCCGGGTTCTACCGTGTGAAACCGGGCGATACGCTGTACCGGATCGCGCTCGAAAACGGACAGAACTATCGCGACATCGCCGCGTGGAACAACCTGGCGAACCCGAACCAGATCGAGGTCGACCAACTGCTGCGCGTCGCGCCGCCGGGCGGTGCCGCGGTTGCAGGCTCGCAGGTTGCCGCGCCGATCGCAGGCGCCGCCGTCGCGACCGCACCGCTCAGCAGCGGCCCCGCGACGCCGGCCGCAGGCTCGTCGTCCGCGGTCACGCCGCCGGCTGCCGCCGCATCGAGCGATACGGCCGCAGCGCCGAGCGGCCCCGTGACGTTCGCATGGCCCGTGCGCGGCCCGGTGCTGAACGGTTTCGACGACGCGAAGAACAAGGGCGTCAATATTGGCGGCACGTCCGGCGAGGCCGTGAAGGCGGCGGCCGACGGCCGCGTCGTCTACTCGGGCAACGGCCTGCGTGGCTACGGCAATCTCATTATCATCAAACACGATGCAACTTACCTCACGGCGTATGCACACAATCGCGCTTTGATGGTAAAAGAGGGGGACGCGGTAACGAAGGGGCAAAAGATCGCCGAGATGGGTAACAGCGATGCCGACCGCGTGATGCTGCATTTCGAGGTTCGCCGGCAGGGTAAACCTGTCGATCCGCTGAAGTATTTGCCGCCTCAATAACCGAGACGACCATGCCGAAATCGAAGCGCCACGAGCCGCAAGCCGAGTCTGAGAAGATCAGTCGTGCCACGCAAGCATCGGTGGAGCGAGCTGGCGCTTCGACGGACGACGAAGAAGACGTCGCGGAAAACGAACGTGATCTCGAGGCACGCGACGCCGAAGCGGACGGCGACGACGAGCCCGAAGGCCGTGCGGAAGCCGCGCCCGACGTCGACGATTTCCGCGCATTGCTGCAAGCCGAACTCACGGCCGACACGATCCAACATTACCTGAATCGCATCAGCGTGAAGCCGCTCCTGACCGTCGAGGAGGAGCAACGCTATTCGCGTCTCGCGAAGGCCGGCGAATTCGAGGCGCGGCAGGTGATGATCGAGCGCAACCTGCGTCTCGTCGTCAGCATCGCGAAGGGTTACCTGAACCGCGGCGTGCCGCTGCTCGACCTGATCGAGGAAGGCAACCTCGGCCTGATGCACGCGATCGAGAAATTCGACCCGACGCGCGGCTTTCGTTTCTCGACCTACGCGACGTGGTGGATCCGCCAGAGCATCGAACGGGCGATCATGAACCAGGCGCGCACCGTGCGCCTGCCCGTTCACGTGATCCGCGAACTGAACCAGGTGCTGCGTGCGAAGCGCCACCTCGAAAAGAATTCGATGTCGACGGGCGAGGCGGCCGAGCGCCGCGAAGCCAGCATCGACGACATCGCCTATCTCACCGGCAAGACCGCCGAGGAAGTCACCGACATCCTTGCGCTCAACGAGCACACCGCGTCGCTCGACGCACCGCTCGATCTCGATCCCGCGAGCAGCCTGCTCGACCTGCTGCCCGACGACCAGAGCCAGTCGCCCGACGCCGAGGTGCAGCACCGCGAACTCGAGACGCTCACGCGCGCGTGGCTGTCGCGGCTGTCCGACAAGCATCGGCACGTGATCGAGCGCCGCTTCGGCCTGAACCACATCGAACCGGCCACGCTCGAGGAGCTGGCCGACGAGATGGGGCTCACGCGCGAGCGGGTGCGGCAGATCCAGCAGGAAGCGCTGGTGCGCCTCAAGCGGTTCTTTGCCTCCAACGGCGTGCGCAAGGACGCCGTTCTGTAACTGATGACTCCGATTCTCGTTTTTGACATCGAGACCATTCCCGATGTCGACGGCATTCGCCGTCTGGAAGACCTTCCCGCGACGCTCGACGATGCCGCGGTGGCCGAACATGCGTTCGCCGCGCGCCGCGAAAAGACCGGCAGCGATTTCCTGCCGCATCACCTGCAGCGCATCGCGGCGATCTCCTGCGTGTTCCGCGACAACAATGGTTTTCGCGTGCGCTCGCTGGGCACGCCTCAGGACAACGAGGCGACGCTCGTCCAGTCGTTCTATCGCGTGATCGAGAAATACACGCCGCAGCTCGTGTCGTGGAACGGCGGCGGCTTCGATCTGCCGGTGCTCCATTATCGTGCGCTCGTGCACGGGATCCCCGCGACGCGCTACTGGGATCTGGGCGAGGACGACCGCGACTTCAAGTGGAACAACTACATCTCGCGCTATCACTCGCGACACACCGATCTGATGGACGTGCTCGCGATGTATCAGGCGCGCGCAAATGCGCCGCTCGACGCGCTCGCGAAGCTGTGCGGCTTTCCGGGCAAGCTCGGGATGGACGGCAGCCAGGTGTGGCCCGCGTTCCAGGACGGCCGGATCGAGGAAATCCGCAACTATTGCGAAACCGACGTCGTCAATACTTACCTGCTGTATTGCCGGTTCCAGCTGATGCGCGGCGGCCTGACGCCGAGCGAGTATGCTGACGAGATCCTGCTCGTGAAGAACGCGCTGGCGCAGGAGCCCGCGTCGCATTGGGCCGAATACCTGGCCGGTTTCGACGTGTAACGCGAGAGGCTCGCGCCGCGGCAGCGATCAATCGAGTTCGAGCACGATCGGCTGGTGATCCGACGCGCGCAGGTCGCCGTCGATCTCGCAGCGCGTGACGCGTGGCAGCAGCGTATCGGTCACGAACACGAAATCGCATGCGAGCGGCCCTTCCGACCATTGCACCGTGTCGTAGACGCCGGCAGTCGGCGGCGGCGTGCAGCCCGGGTGGCGGGCAATCCACGCGTCGACGAACGGCGGCGCGTCGGCGATCGGCGCCAGCATGCGCCGGTACGCATCGCTGCCGAACGCGCTGTTGAAATCGCCGCAGACGATCGCGTCGCGCGGCTGGCCGGTCGCGATGAACGGCCCCGTCGCATTTTCCGCAGGCGCGGGCCGGTCCGCGTGGGCGCAGGCCTCTCGGTGCCGATCACGCAACGCATCGACCTGCGCGAGTCGCTGGCGCGCCGAATAGTATTCGAGGTGCGTCGTGACGACCCGCAGCAGGCCCGACGGCGTCACCAGCTCGACGTCGAGCGCGACACGCGGCATCGACGGCGCGCCCGCGTCGGCCGGCCATGGCAGCAGGTGGCGCAGCACGCGCCGGACGGGCAGCCGGGTCGCGATCGCATTGCCGAACTGGCGACGCGGCGCGCCGGATTCGAGTGCCGGCAGGTCGACACCGATCGCGTCGATGATCGTATAGCCGGGCAGCAACGCCGCCAGTTCGGCGAACTGGTCGGGGCCCGGCCGGCCGGGCAGTGCGCCGAAGCCGCGCGTCACTTCCTGTAGACACAGCACGTCGAAGTCGCCGAGCCCGCGGGCGGCGGCGATGGTGCGGGGGAGGTCGACGACGCCTTCCGCGTCCCGACCCCATTGAACGTTCCAGTCGATCAGTCGCATGGTCGAGTCTCCTGGGCCTCCTGCGAGCCGAACTTGCGCCGTCCGTGGCCTGGCGCGACGCCGCGCATGCGGGCCGGCGGCAGACCGTGCCTGCATGACGCGGCGCGGTAGACGCACGCATATCGACGCTTGCGCCACGAAAGCGGGCGATGCGGGCTTTCGTCGTCTACAATCTCGCCTTCTTCAACGTTTTGTCAGGAAAAGCTGGTGTCCGAAGCCGTCCCCACTTCTGCGCGCAAATCGAAAAATGCGCCCGTCGCGCCCGGGCCTGCCCCGGTTCTCGAGATCGAATCGCTCGACATGGAAGCGCGCGGTGTCGGCCGCACGACGACCGAGGACGGCTCGCCGGGCAAGGTCATCTTCGTCGAGGGCGCGCTGCCCGGGGAGCGCGTGACCTATTCGAGCTATCGGCGCAAGCCGAGCTACGAGCAGGCGACCGTTGTCGATATTCTGCGCCCAAGCGTGCTGCGCACGCAGCCGAAGTGCAAATTCTTCGGCACCTGCGGCGGCTGCTCGATGCAGCACCTCGACATGCGTGCGCAGGTGGCGATCAAGCAGCGCGTGCTCGAGGACAACCTGTGGCACCTGTCGAAGCTGCGCGCCGAGACGGTGTTCGCGCCGATCCACGGCCCGTCGTGGGGCTACCGCTACCGTGCGCGCCTGACCGTGCGCAACGTCGCGAAGAAGGGCGGCGTGCTGGTCGGATTCCATGAAAAGAAGAGCAGCTATGTCGCCGACATGACGAGCTGCGAAGTGCTGCCGCCGCATGTGTCGGCGATGCTCGTGCCGCTGCGTCGGCTGGTGGAAGGGCTGTCGATCCGTGACCGGATGCCGCAGATCGAGCTCGCGGTCGGTTCGCAAGTCACGGCGCTGGTGCTGCGCGTGCTCGAGCCGATCAATGTGGATGACGAAGCGCTGCTGCGCGCGTTCGCGGACGAGCACAAGGTGCAATTCTGGCTTCAGCCGAAGGGCCCCGACACGGTCACGCCGTTCTATCCGCTGGACGTGCCGCTCGACTACACGCTGCCGGAGTTCGGCATCCGCATGCCGTTCAAGCCGACCGACTTCACGCAGGTCAACCATCAGATCAACCGCGTGCTGGTGGGCCGCGCGCTGCGCCTGCTCGCGCCGTCGCGCGACGATCGCGTGCTCGACCTCTTCTGCGGGATCGGCAATTTCACGCTGCCGCTCGCGCGACTGTCGCGCGAGGTGATGGGCATCGAAGGCAGCGAGACGCTGACGACGCGCGCGCTGGCGAATGCGCGCGAGAACGGTGTCGACGGCCACACGACGTTCGCGTGCCGGAACCTGTTCGAGGTGACGGGCGACGACCTTCGTGCGCTCGGCGCGTTCGACAAGTTCCTGATCGACCCGCCGCGCGAAGGCGCGCTCGCGGTGTCGAAGGCGCTGGCCGAAATCGCGCAGAGCGGCGAAGGCCCGCTGCCGAAGCGGATCGTCTACGTGTCGTGCAACCCGTCGACGCTCGCGCGCGACGCGGGCCTGCTCGTGCACGAGGCCGGCTATCGGCTGAAGGGTGCCGGGGTCGTGAACATGTTCCCGAATACGTCGCACGTCGAATCGATCGCGCTGTTCGAGCGCGACTGAGCGGACGGGCGGTGGACGTAAAAAAACCGGCCCTCGGGCCGGTTTTTTCATGGTGCGTGGCGAACGTCAGTTGCGGTTGCCGCCGAAGATGCCGAGCAGCGCGAGCAGGTTCGTGAACACGTTGTACAGATCGAGGTAGATCGCAAGCGTCGCCGAGATGTAGTTCGTCTCGCCGCCGTTCACGACGCGCTGGACGTCGAACAGCATGTAGGCCGAGAAGATCGCGATCGCGAGCACCGACACGGTGAGCATCAGCGCCGGCAGTTGCAGGAAGATGTTCGCGACCGAGGCAAGCAGGATCACGATCACGCCCATGAACAGCCACTTGCCGAGCCCCGAGAAGTCGCGCTTGCTGACCGTGGCGATCGTCGCCATCGCGGCGAAGATGATGCCGGTGCCGCCGAACGCGAGCATGATCAGCGACGGGCCGTTCGAGAAGCCGAGGATGAAGCTCAGCAGGCGCGACAGCATCAGGCCCATGAAGAACGTGAAGCCGAGCAGCACGAACACGCCGGCCGCGCTGTTTTTCGTCCGTTCGATCGCGAACATGAAGCCGAACGCGATCGCGAAGAACGCCAGCAGGCTCATCATCGGGCTCGTGGCCGCGAACAGCGAGAAGCCCGTCGCGACGCCGACCCATGCCCCCAGCACCGTCGGCACCATCGACAGCGCGAGCAGCCAGTACGTGTTCCGCAGCACGCGATTGCGAACCTCCGCGGTGCTGACGGAGCCGCCGCGGCCGAAATTGTACGGATAGTCGTTCATGGTTTCTCCTAACATTGAACGCGTGGGCGTCCCGGGCCGGTTCGGCGCACGCGGTGTGCGGCGCAGCAAACCGGAGCAGCTATGGCTAAGATACGTTCCGCACCGCTTGGTTTCAATGGCAGGGCGGCGCAAAAATATATCGATTCAGAACCTTTCACTCGTGTAAGGGTTCAATCGCAATGATACACGGGATCGTGCTACAATAGCGGATTCATTTGAACCTGTAACTTCTTAATTTCTTGGAGTTTTTATGGCAATCGAGCGCACCCTGTCGATCATCAAGCCGGATGCGGTGGCAAAGAACGTGATCGGCCAGATCTACAGCCGTTTCGAAGGCGCCGGCCTGAAGATCGTCGCATCGCGCATGGCGCACCTGTCGCGTGCTGACGCAGAGAAGTTCTACGCAGTTCACGCAGCACGTCCGTTCTTCAAGGACCTCGTCGATTTCATGATCTCGGGCCCGGTGATGATCCAGGTTCTGGAAGGTGAAGGCGCGATCCTGAAGAACCGCGACCTGATGGGCGCGACGGATCCGAAGAAGGCGGAAAAGGGCACGATCCGCGCCGACTTCGCCGACAGCATCGACGCGAACGCCGTGCACGGCTCGGACGCAGCGGAAACGGCTGCGGTCGAAATCGCGTTCTTCTTCCCGGAAATGAACGTTTACTCGCGCTAAGCCCTGGCTGACAGCAAGTAGGCAGGATTCAGCGCACGCGGCAAGGCAGCACATCATGACGAGCGAAACTTCCGTCAATCTTCTCGACTTCGATGCCGAGGGTCTTGTCGCGTACTGCGGCAGCCTCGGCGAGAAGCCGTTCCGCGCCAAGCAGTTGCAGCGCTGGATCCATCAGTACAACGCCGGCGATTTCGACGGCATGACCGACCTCGCGAAGTCCCTGAGAGAAAAGCTCAAGGGCCGCGCGTCGATCGTGATGCCCGATATCGTCAGCGATCACGTTTCCACCGACGGCACGCGCAAGTGGCTGATCGACGTCGGAAACGGCAATGCGGTCGAAACCGTTTTCATCCCGGAAGAGACGCGCGGCACGTTGTGCGTGTCGTCGCAAGCCGGGTGTGCGGTCAACTGCCGCTTCTGCTCGACGGGCAAGCAGGGCTTCTCCCGCAACCTGGCGACAGCCGAAATCATCGGCCAGCTCCGGATGGCCGAGTTTGCACTGCGTGCGTCGCTCGGTCGCGCGCCCGGTCCGAACGGCAAGGCCGAACGGGTCGTCACCAACGTGGTGATGATGGGCATGGGCGAGCCGCTGCTGAACTACAGCGCGGTCGTGCCCGCGATGCGGCTGATGCTCGACGACAACGCCTACGGCCTGTCGCGCCGCCGCGTCACGTTGTCGACGTCCGGCGTGGTGCCGATGATGGACCGCCTCGGCGCCGAACTGCCGGTCGCGCTCGCCGTTTCGCTGCACGCACCGAACGACGCGCTGCGCGACGAGCTGGTGCCGCTCAACAAGAAGCATCCGCTTCGCGAGCTGATGGCCGCGTGCCAGCGTTATCTGAAAGTTGCGCCGCGCGACTTCATTACTTTCGAATACTGCATGCTCGACGGCGTCAACGACACCGAAGCGCATGCGCGCGAACTGCTGGCCGTCACGCGCGACGTGCCCTGCAAGTTCAATCTGATCCCGTTCAATCCGTTTCCGGAATCGGGCCTCATCCGCTCGAAGCCGGAGCAGATCAAACGTTTCGCGCAGGTCCTCATCGACGCGGGTGTCGTCACGACCGTGCGCAAGACGCGCGGCGACGACATCGACGCCGCCTGCGGCCAGCTGGCCGGCGCGGTGAAGGACCGCACGCGCCTGGCGGAGCGAACGGGCGCAGCAGCAAAAATCATCGAGGTTCGGGCGGTTTGACGGGGATGCCCGAACCTTTTGGCGGTACAACACGCGAATAGCGATCGGTCGCGGCGCCTCGACGCCGCGCATGATATGGACGGTTGCGGGAGCCGGCGGCGCCCGCCAGTGAAGAAGAATCGACGCGAGGACAAGGATGAGTGAGCCGCAGCCGACAAACGGCGCAGAGATGAATGCCGCGAAGCCGGCGCAGGCAGGGCTTGAAACGCTGGCGGCTGTCGGCCGCCGGCTGGCGGAGCTCCGGGAAGCGAAGGGCTGGACGGTCGACGACGTGTCGGCGCGGCTCAAGGTCGCCCCGCAGAAACTGCGTGCGCTTGAGGCAGGCGACATCAGCCATTTGCCCGGCGTGACGTTCGCGCTCGGCGTCGTGCGCAGCTACGCGAAAATGCTTGGTGTCGATCCCGAGCCGTTTGCACAAGCATTGCGCCGCGAGCGCGGCGTGCCCGAAGTCGATCTGTCGATGCCCGCCTCGTCGGGGACGGATCTCCCGCGCGGCCGCGTGTCGATTCCGCTCGGTGGCTCGTCGCGCCATCATCCGTGGCTGTGGGGAACGGCGATCGTTGTCGTCGCGGTGATCGCGGTACTCATGTGGCACACTGGCGGCGATTCGTCGAGCTGGCTCGCGCGCTTCAAGGGCGGCGGCGACACCGAACATGCGTCGGCGGCGAGCGCGCCGGCGGCGTCTTCCGCCGAAGGGGCGGTCGCGGGCGGTGCGTCGACGGCAGTCAGCAACGAAGTCCCGGCGCAGGTTGCAGCATCCGCCGCGGCACCGCAGGCTGTTGCGTCGGCTGCTCCGGCTGCTTCTGCTCCGGCCCCGACGGCCGTCGTGCCTGCGTCGCAACCGGTCGTCGTGTCGGCAGCGGCGAGCAGCGCGGCCGTGTCGGCGCAGCCCGCGAGCGTCGTGGTGGCGGCAGGCCAGTCGATGGTCGAACTGAAGGTCAAGCAGGATTGCTGGTTCAGCGTGCGCGACAAGAACGGCAAGGAGCTGTTCTCGGCGCTGGTGCGGGCCGGCGAGACGAAGCAGGTCGCCGGCGACGGGCCGTTCAAGGTCACGATCGGCAACAAGGCAGGTCTTGATACGGTCGCGTTCGACGGTAAACCCGTCGATGCGGCGAAATATTCGGCAGCGCGGGGTAACGTGGCGCGGTTCACGTTGCCCTGACGTCAAGCGCCGTGACGCAGGCCTGTCCTGGACGGGCCGCGAGGGCACGGCGCTTTTTCAATTCATGCGCCGGCTTGCGGCGCATTCCGCGTAAATGGATCTATCGATGCAATCCGAAGCTCAATCCCCACGCAGCAGTCAGATTTGTTCAACCGAGCCGGTGTTCGGCGGGCATCAGCCGCGTCGCGTGTCGCATGCGGTGGATGTTCGTTGGGGCGGGCAGCTCGTGACGATCGGCGGCGATGCGCCGGTGCGCGTGCAGTCGATGACGAATACCGACACGGCCGACGCGATCGGCACGGCGATCCAGATCAAGGAACTCGCGAATGCGGGTTCGGAACTGGTGCGCATCACGGTCAATACGCCGGAGGCCGCGGCGGCCGTGCCGGCGATCCGCGAGCAGCTCGACCGGATGGGTGTGACCGTCCCGCTCGTCGGAGACTTCCACTACAACGGCCACCTGCTGCTGCGCGACTATCCGGGCTGCGCGGAGTCGCTGTCGAAGTACCGGATCAACCCGGGTAACGTCGGCCAGGGCGCGAAGCGCGACACGCAGTTCGCGCAGATGATCGAAGCCGCGGCGAAGTACGACAAGCCGGTGCGGATCGGCGTGAACTGGGGCAGTCTCGACCAGGATCTGCTCGCGCGCATGATGGACGAGAACGCTGCGCGCGCGCAGCCGTGGGATGCGCAGAGCGTGATGTACGAAGCGCTGATCCAGTCGGCGATCGGCTCGGCCGAGCGCGCGGTCGAACTGGGTCTCGGCCGTGACCGCATCGTGCTGTCGTGCAAGGTCAGCGGCGTGCAGGATCTGATCGCCGTGTACCGCGAGCTCGGCCGCCGCTGCGGGTTCGCGCTGCACCTCGGTCTGACCGAAGCGGGCATGGGCTCGAAGGGTATCGTCGCTTCGACGGCCGCGCTCGGCGTGCTGCTGCAGGAAGGGATCGGCGACACGATCCGCATTTCGCTGACGCCGGAGCCGGGCGCGTCGCGCACGGGCGAAGTGATCGTCGGCCAGGAAATCCTGCAGACGATGGGCCTGCGCTCGTTCGCGCCGATGGTGATCGCGTGCCCGGGCTGCGGCCGCACGACGAGCACGCTGTTCCAGGAACTCGCGATGCAGATCCAGACCTATCTGCGTGAGCAGATGCCGGTCTGGCGCAAGGAATATCCGGGCGTCGAGAAGATGAACGTCGCGGTGATGGGCTGCATCGTCAACGGCCCGGGCGAGTCGAAGCACGCGAACATCGGCATCAGCCTGCCGGGTTCGGGCGAAAACCCGGCCGCACCCGTCTTCATCGACGGCGAGAAGGTCAGGACGCTGCGCGGTGAGCGGATCGCCGAGGAATTCCAGCAGATCGTCAGCGACTACGTCGCACGCAATTACGGCCGCACCGAGGCCCAGAACTAAATTCGTCCACACACACGAACGATGACTGAACAGAAACGCAAGATCGAGAAGCTCACCGGCGTCAAGGGCATGAACGACATCCTCCCGCAGGATGCCGGCCTCTGGGAGTTCTTCGAAGCTACCGTGAAATCGCTGCTGCGCGCGTACGGCTACCAGAACATCCGCACGCCGATCGTCGAACATACGCAGCTCTTCACGCGCGGCATCGGCGAAGTCACGGACATCGTCGAGAAGGAGATGTACAGCTTCACCGACGCGCTGAACGGCGAGAACCTGACGATGCGCCCGGAGAACACCGCGGCCGTCGTGCGCGCGTCGATCGAGCACAACATGCTGTACGACGGCCCGAAGCGCCTGTGGTACATCGGCCCGATGTTTCGTCACGAGCGTCCGCAGCGTGGCCGCTATCGTCAGTTCCACCAGGTCGGCGTCGAGGCACTCGGCTTCGCTGGTCCGGACGCGGATGCCGAGATCATCATGATGTGCCAGCGCCTGTGGGACGACCTCGGCCTGACCGGCATCAAGCTCGAGATCAACTCGCTCGGCCTTGCTGAAGAGCGTGCCGCGCACCGCGTCGAACTGATCAAGTATCTCGAGCAGTTCGCCGATGTCCTGGACGAGGACGCGAAGCGTCGCCTGTATACGAACCCGCTGCGCGTGCTCGACACGAAGAACCCCGCGCTGCAGGAAATCGCACAGAACGCGCCGAAGCTGATCGACTTCCTCGGTGACGAGTCGCGTGCCCATTTCGAAGGGCTGCAGCGCCTGCTGCTCGCGAACAACATCCCGTTCAAGATCAATCCGCGTCTCGTGCGCGGCCTCGACTACTACAACCTGACCGTGTTCGAGTGGGTGACCGACAAGCTCGGCGCGCAGGGCACGGTCGCGGCCGGCGGCCGCTACGATCCGCTGATCGAGCAGCTCGGCGGCAAGCCGACCGCCGCATGCGGCTGGGCGATGGGTATCGAGCGCATTCTCGAGCTGCTGAAGGAAGAGGATCTCGCGCCCGAGCAGGAAGGTGTCGACGTGTACGTGGTGCACCAGGGCGAGACGGCGCGCGAACAGGCGTTCATCGCGGCCGAGCGTCTGCGCGACACGGGCCTCGACGTGATTTTCCACTGCAGCGCTGACGGCGGCCCGGCAAGCTTCAAGTCGCAGATGAAGCGGGCCGATGCGAGCGGCGCGGCGTTCGCGGTGATCTTCGGCGAAGAAGAGGTCGCGAACGGCACGGTCGGCGTGAAAGCGTTGCGCGGTGCGGGCGAGGATGGGGAAAAGAACGTTCAGCAGACCGTACCGGTCGAAAGCTTGACCGAATTCCTAATCAATGCGATGGTTGCATCCGCCGAAGACGGCGACGACTGATCGCGCTGGCATTCGCTCGACAAGAAAAGCCTGAAAAGGAAGGAATCGCTCGCCGATGAGTTATCACGACGAACAAGAATCGATTGAAAGTCTCAAGGCGTGGTGGGCCCGCTGGGGCAACCTCACCACGTGGATCGTGCTCGCGGCGCTGGTCGTCGCGGCCGGTTTCAACGGCTGGAATTACTGGCAGCGCCGTCAGGCCGCCGAGGCTTCCGGGTTGTACGAGCAGGTGCAGAAGGCTGCCGCCGGGAACGACAAGGCGACGATGGCCCGCGCGGCGGCCGACATGGAAGACAAGTTCGGCAGCACGCCGTATGCGCAGATGACCGCACTGTTGGCGGCGAAGACGCTGTACGCGGCCGGCGATGCCGCCGCCGCGAAGGCGCAGCTGCAATGGGCCGTCGATCACGCCAAGGACGACGAGTACAAGCAGATCGCGAAGCTGCGTCTCGCATCGCTGCTGCTCGACGAGAAGGCGTACGATGCGGGCCTCGCGCTGCTGTCCGGCACGCCGGTCGATGCATTCAAGGGTCTCGTGGCCGATCGCCGCGGCGATCTGCTTGCGGCTCAAGGCAAGACCGACGATGCGCGCGCCGCATACAAGCTTGCGCTCGACGGCCTGTCGCAGGACGACCAGTCCGCGCGTCAGCTCGTGCAGTTCAAGCTCGACGCGCTCGGCGGCTGATCCCGGCCCTTTCAACCTCTTAACTCTGCTTCGCTAACCGATGAATTTGCTGAAACGTTACGCTGTGCCCGTAGCCTGCGCGGCGGCTGTCCTGGCATTGGCGGCCTGCTCGTCGTCGAAGGACGCGCGCCGCGTGCCGACGCCGCTCACCGAGTTCAAGCCCGTCATGGACGTGCAACAGGTCTGGAAGGCGAGCGTCGGCAAGGGCGGGCGCTACCTGTTCTCGCCGGTGGCCGTCGGCGACGCCGTCTACGCGGCGGGCGAGAACGGTTCGGTCGAGAAGATCGACGCGAAGACGGGCCAGACGCTGTGGCGCGCGAAGGTCGGCTCGGATCTGTCGGCCGGAGTCGGCAGTGACGGCAACCTGACGGCGGTCGGCGCATTGAAGGGCGGCGTGTTCGTGCTGGGCCCCGACGGCAAGCAGCTGTGGAAGACGAGCGTGCAGGGCGAGATCTTCTCGCCGCCGCTGGTCGGCAACGGTCTCGTGATCGTGCGCACGATCGACGGCCAGGTGATCGCGTTCAACGCGCAGACGGGCGAACAGAAGTGGAACTACCGCAACCGCGCGGTGCCGCTGAACCTGCGCGTGTCGTCCGGCATGACGTTTGCGGGCGATGCGGCCGTGCTGGCGGGCTTCCCCGGCGGTGGTCTTGTCGCGATCAACCTGCAGTCGGGCGAGCCGTTCTGGCAGACGCCCGTGTCGTTCCCGAAAGGCGTGACCGAAGTGGAGCGTATCAACGACGTCAGCGGTCCGCCGACGCTCGTGGGTGCCGAAACGTGCGCAGTCACGTTCCAGGGCCAGCTCGGCTGCTTCGACGCGAACTCGGGCCGTCCGCTGTGGGAAAAGGCGTTCTCGAGCCGCAGCGGTCTGGCGCAGGACGATTCGGTCGTTGCCGTCGGTGACGACTGGTCGGTCGTGACGGCGTACGACGCGGCGAGCGGCAATCAGCTCTGGCGTAACGACAAGCTGAAGAGCCGCGACGTCGGCGTGCCATACTTGCTCGGCCATGCGGTCGTGATGGGCGACTACAAGGGCTTCGTGCACTTCCTGTCGCGCGAGGACGGCAGCTTCATCGCCCGGATGAAAACCGACGGCAGCGCGATTACCGCGGCGCCGGTCCTGGCCGGCAATACGCTCGTCGTGCAGACGAAGGACGGCGGCCTGTACGGGTTCCGTCCGCGCTAACGCGCACGCAACGAGCGCAATCGCGGTGCGGCGGGCTCGTCCCGCGCGCGCGGTTGCGCGAAATGAAGGCGGCCGGTGTCCCCGGCCGCTCGGTATTTGAAAGGCAGTTCGAAACGAAAGACGACGGCGCGCAACGCGCGCCCGGCGCGCGCATCCGGCGCGGCGCGAATTCGTGATATTTTCATTCAGCGCAGCCGCCCGCAGCAGCGGGCCTCCCGCTGCTGCGCATCACCGTAGAAAACACAGATGAAACCGGTCATTGCCCTCGTTGGGCGCCCCAATGTGGGGAAATCCACGCTGTTCAACCGGCTCACGCGTTCGCGCGATGCGCTGGTCGCCGACTTGCCGGGCCTGACGCGCGATCGCCATTATGGCGAAGGGCGCGTCGGCGCACGGCCGTATCTGGTCGTCGATACCGGCGGCTTCGAGCCCGTCGCGAAGGACGGCATCCTGCACGAGATGGCACGCCAGACGCGGCAGGCCGTCGAGGAAGCCGACGTCGTCGTGTTCATCGTCGACGGCCGTAACGGCCTCGCGCCGCAGGACAAGTCGATCGCCGACTACCTGCGCAAGACCGGCCGGCCGATCTTCCTGGTCGTCAACAAGGCCGAGGGGATGAAGTACACGGCGGTCGCGACGGACTTCTACGAGCTCGGGCTCGGCGATCCGCGCGCGATCTCGGCCGCGCACGGCGACGGCGTGACCGACATGATCAACGAAGCGCTGGAAGTCGCATACGCGGGCCAGCCCGAGGAAGCGGACGAGGACGATCCGTCGCGCGGCATCAAGATCGCGATCGTCGGCCGGCCGAACGTCGGCAAGTCGACGCTCGTGAACGCGCTGATCGGCGAGGACCGCGTGATCGCGTTCGACATGCCGGGCACGACGCGCGATTCGATCTACGTCGACTTCGAGCGTAACAGCAAGAAATATACGTTGATCGACACCGCGGGCCTGCGACGTCGCGGCAAGGTGTTCGAGGCGATCGAGAAATTCTCGGTCGTGAAGACGCTGCAGTCGATCTCCGACGCGAACGTCGTCATTCTTCTGCTGGATGCGCAGCAGGACATTTCCGACCAGGACGCGCACATCGCCGGCTTCGTCGTCGAACAGGGTCGCGCGCTCGTGATCGGCGTCAACAAGTGGGACGGCCTCGACGACCATGCGCGCGATCGTGCGAAAGCGGATTTGACCCGCAAGCTGAAATTCCTCGACTTCGCGAAATCGCACTACATCTCGGCCGCGAAGAAGACGGGCATCGGCGCGCTGATGCGCTCGGTCGACGACGCGTACGCGGCGGCGATGGCGAAACTGCCGACGCCGAAGCTCACGCGCGCGCTGATCGAGGCGGTCGAGTTCCAGCAGCCGCGTCGTCGCGGTCCGGTGCGTCCGAAGCTGCGCTACGCGCACCAGGGCGGCCAGAATCCGCCGCTGATCGTCATCCACGGCAACGCGCTCGATGCAGTGACGGAAACCTACAAGCGTTACCTCGAAAACCGGTTCCGCGAAACTTTCTCACTGACCGGGACTCCATTGCGCATAGAGTTCCGTTCGTCGACGAACCCGTACGCGGACAAGGGCTGAAGCAAGTCCTGCAAGGGGTAGGCCGCATGGCCTAGGCCCGGGCGGGGCATGCAAAATCGGCTATAGTGTAGCGATTGGCGCCGGATCTCTTTTTCTTCGTCGCCAATCCAGATCAACCTGCAAAAAAAGATGGAGTACGCCATGAGCAACAAAGGGCAATTGTTACAAGACCCGTTTTTGAACGCACTGCGCAAAGAGCACGTTCCCGTTTCGATCTATCTCGTCAACGGCATCAAGCTGCAAGGGAACATTGAATCGTTCGACCAGTACGTCGTGTTGCTCCGTAATACGGTGACCCAGATGGTCTACAAGCACGCCATCTCGACGGTCGTGCCGGCGCGCCCGGTGAATTTCCACCCGGACGCGGAAGCCTCGTCCTAACCCATCGCAGCGGCCGGCGTCCGGTCGCCGCGAGCGACCGATGCCAGCCGCCTTATCTTGACACCCGATAATTTGATCAACGCAGCGCTCGTCGGCATCGACTTCGGCAAGACCGATTTCGAAGCCAGTCTCGAAGAACTCAGTCTTCTCGCCTCCAGTGCGGGGGCCCGTCCCGCCGTCACCCTCACGGGTCGTCGCGCCAGTCCCGATGCCAAGATGTTCATCGGCAGCGGCAAAGCCGAAGAATTGCGGCTTGCCTGCGACGCGCACAACGTCGAAATCGTCATCTTCAACCACGCACTGGCACCGGCCCAGCAACGCAATCTGGAGCAGGCGCTTAACCGGCGGGTGGTCGATCGCACGAGCCTCATCCTCGATATCTTCGCGCAGCGTGCCCGCAGCCACGAAGGCAAGCTGCAGGTCGAGCTCGCGCAGTTGCAATACCTGTCGACCCGCCTGATTCGCGCGTGGACCCACCTGGAGCGGCAAAAGGGCGGTATCGGCCTGCGCGGCCCCGGTGAAACCCAGCTCGAAACCGACCGCCGGCTGATCGGCGAGCGCATCAAGATGCTGAAGTCGCGGCTCGACCGGCTGCGCCGGCAGCACAGCACGCAGCGGCGCCAGCGCGCGCGCAGCGGCACGATGTCGGTGTCGCTCGTCGGCTATACGAACGCGGGCAAGTCGACGCTGTTCAATGCGCTGACGAAAGCGCAGGCCTATGCGGCCGACCAGCTGTTCGCCACGCTCGATACGACGTCGCGGCGCGTGTACCTCGGCGACGAGGCAGGCCAGATCGTCGTGTCCGATACGGTGGGGTTCATTCGCGAACTGCCTCACCAGCTGGTTGCCGCATTTCGCGCGACCCTTGAGGAAACGATCCACGCGGATCTGCTGCTGCACGTCGTCGACGCGTCGAGCGCGGTGCGGCTCGAACAGATCGAGCAGGTGAACGGCGTGCTGCACGAGATCGGTGCGGACACGATCCGGCAGGTGCTGGTGTTCAACAAGATCGACGCCGTGCCCGAGCTGGCGGCCCGCGGCGACGCGGTCGAGCGGGACGAGTATGGTAATATTTCGCGCGTCTTTTTGAGCGCACGCACCGGTCAGGGTCTTGATGCGTTGCGTGCCGCCATCGCCGAGATCGCCTCCGCGGAACACCTTTCCGGCGCGACGTTACCCAACGGCGCGCTCGACGGCGCACCCGCTGAACCGCACGAAGACCACACGATTTCCGAACACGGGCGCTAACCGGTCCCGGCCGGTTCGCTGGCGTCTAATCTGGTGAACAAACTCTGGTGAACGAATACAACGAGCGGAGTACCTGGCGGCGGATGCGCGCCTTGCTGTCAATCAACGATCCCCGCTGGGGACGCGGTGAAGGCAAGGGCAACGACGGATCCCGTCCGCGTGCGAACGAATCGAAGCGTCCGCCCGGTGGCGACGGTGACGGTCCGCCCGATCTCGACGAGATGTGGCGCAACTTCAACCGGCGTCTGAGCGGCCTGTTCGGCGGCAAGGGCGGCAACGGCTTCCGGCCCGACAATGGCCGGGCCGCGCGCGTCGGCGTCGGCATCGTGATCGGCGTGCTGGTCGCGGTCTACGCAGGCAGCGGGCTGTTCGTCGTGCAGGAGGGCCAGACGGGCGTCGTGCTGCAGTTCGGCAAGCTGTCCGGCACGGTCGGCCAGGGCGTGCACTGGCGCGCACCGTATCCGTTCGCGTCGCACGAGATCGTCGACACAGCGCAGGTCCGTTCGATCGAGATCGGCCGCAACAACGTCGTGCGTCTCGCGAACGTGAAGGAAGCGGCGATGTTGACGCGCGACGCCGACATCGTCGACGTGCGTTTCATCGTCCAGTACCGCATTCGTTCGGCAACCGACTACCTGTTCCGTAGCGTCGACCCGGAGCGCAGTGTGTCGCAGGCCGCCCAGGCCGCGGTGCGTGCGATCGTCGGCACGCGCAGCGCGGCCGACATGCTGAACCAGGATCGCGACGCGCTGCGCGAGCAATTGTCCGCCGCGATCCAGCGCGATCTCGATCGCTACCAGTCGGGCCTCGAGATCACGGCCGTCACGATGCAGAACGTCGCGGCGCCCGAGCAGACACAGGCCGCATACGCCGAAGTCGCGAAGGCGCGCGAAGATCGCGAGGCCGCGAAGCGTGCGGCGCAGGCCTACGCGAACGACCTGCTGCCGAAGGCGCAGGGCGATGCCGCGAAACTCGCCGATGAAGCGAAGGCGTATGCCGATCGCGTGGTCACGGAAGCAGAGGGCGACGCCGACCGGTTCAAGCAGGTCTATGCACAGTATTCGAAAGCGCCCGCGGTGATCCGTGAGCGGATGTACCTCGAGACGATGCAGGAAATCTATTCGAACGCGACGAAAGTGTTCGTCGGCAACAAGGGTGGCAACAGCGTCGTGTATCTGCCGCTCGACAAGCTCGTCGAGCAGGGGCGACAAAACGCCGCGAATGCCGCGAATGCCGCGAATACCACAACGCCGGCCGGTGCATCCGAGCCCGCCGCGGCGTCGGCCCCGGCCGCCGCTGCGTCGAGCGCACCCGCGAGCGCGGTTTCGTCCGCGGCGGCGCCTGCACCGGGCAGCGACGTGCTGCGGTCGCGCGAAGCGTTCCGCAGCCGCTCGCGTGAAGACGATACGAAGTAACGGAGAGCGCAGAACATGAACCGAATCATTGCGCTCGTCGTCGCAATCGTGATCGCTGCCTTCGCGGCGTCGTCGACCGTCCTGACCGTCGACCCGCGCCACACTGCCGTGTTGTCGGGCCGCGACGGCGCGCAACCCGAACTCGCGGGCCCCGGCATCCATTTCAAGTTGCCGCCGCCGCTGCAGACGGCGACGCTGATCGACACGCGCCTGCAATCGCTCGAGTCGTCCGATCCGCTGCAACTGGCGACCGAAGACAAGCACGATATGCTGGTCGCGTATGCGGTCAAGTACCGGATCAGCGATCCGATGAAGTATTTCACGGCGACGGGCGGCGACCCGGCGGCTGCCAACGAGCGTCTGGCCGGCGCGCTGAAGAGCGCACTCGGCGACGCGTTCGGCAAGCGCGCGCTCGACGACGCGCTCGGCGGCCAGCGCGACATTGCCAATGCGGTGCGCGAGGCGGTGCGTGTGAATGCATCGGGCTTGGGCGTCGACGTGGTCGACGTGCAGTTGACGCGTGTCGACTTGCCAGCTGCGCAGACGGATGCCGTCTATCAGCGGATGATCGCCGCGCTGCGCGACCAGGCCGCGCAGGTGCGTGCGGATAGCGCCGCCGACGTCGAGCAGATCAAGGCCGACGCGGAACGCGAACAGCAGGCGGTGCTCGCGAATGCGTACAAGTCCGCGCAGATGATCAAGGGCGAGGGCGACGCGAAGGCCGCGTCGATCGCCGCCGAAGCGTTCGGCCGTGATCCGCAGTTCTATCAGTTTTACGCGAGCCTGCAGGCTTACCGGAATACCTTCAAGCGCAACGACATCATCGTCGTCGACCCCGACAGCGAGTTTTTCCGTTTCATGCGCAGCCCGACGGGCGGTGCCGCACCGGCGGCACCCGCTCCCCGCAAACACTGACCTTGGGGCGCCGCATCGAGCGGCGCCGTCGCTCGCATGGATCTGGCTGGCTCGTTGTTGCTCGCGGTAGCACTGATGCTGATCATCGAGGGGGCGTTCCCCTTCGTGTTTCCCGTCGCCTGGCGCGACACGTTTCGTAGAATAGCGGAGCGGCCGCCGCATCATATCCGGATCGGCGGACTCATCGTGATGGCGCTCGGGCTCGTCCTGCTGCTGCTCGCCACCTGATCCGGACGGCGCACCCGCCGTTCGTTCCGCCCGATTTCCGATTTCCGATTCATCTCGCGGCGCGCGTGTCGCGCCCTGTTTCCTGTCGTAGGACCGTACCGATGTCGACCTGGTTACTTCCCGAGAATATCGCCGACGTACTGCCGTCGGAAGCGCGCAAGATCGAGGAGCTGCGCCGCAGGCTGCTCGATCGCTTCCGTTCGTACGGCTACGAAATGGTGATGCCGCCGCTGCTCGAATATCTCGAGTCGCTGCTGACGAGCGGCGGCGCCGACCTGCGCCTGCGCACCTTCAAGCTGGTCGATCAGCTGTCGGGCCGCACGCTCGGCCTGCGCGCGGACATCACACCGCAGGTCGCGCGCATCGACGCGCACCTGCTGAACCGCCAGGGCGTGACGCGCCTCTGCTATGCGGGCCACGTGATGCATACGCGTCCGCGCGGCCTGCATGCGACGCGCGAACAGATCCAGATCGGCGCCGAAATCTACGGTCATGCCGGGCTGGAAGCCGATCTCGAGATCCAGCAGCTGATGCTCGACGCGCTGCACCTCGCGGGGCTGTCGCGGATCCGTCTGGATCTGTGTCACGCGGGCGTGCTCGCGGCGCTGCTCGCACGCGATGCGCAGGCCGCCGAGCGCGGCGAGGCGCTGTACGACGCGCTGTCGGGCAAGGACGTGCCGCTGCTGAACGAACTCACCGACGATCTCGGCGCCGATACGCGCGCGGCGCTGCGGGCGCTGCCGCATCTGTACGGCGACGCGAGCGTGCTCGACGAGGCACGTGCACGCCTGCCGGTGCTGCCCGAGATCACGCGCGCGCTCGACGATCTCGCGCAGCTCGCGGCGCAGGCGAAGGGCGTCGAGGTGGCGATCGATCTCGCCGACCTGCGTGGCTACGCGTACCACAGCGGCGCGATGTTTACGGCGTACATCGACGGCGTGCCGAACGCGATCGCGCGCGGCGGCCGTTACGACCACGTGGGCCAGGCCTACGGCCGCGCCCGCCCGGCGACGGGCTTCTCGCTCGACCTGCGCGAGCTCGCGCGGATTTCGCCGATCGAGGCGCGCGGCACTGCAATTCTCGCGCCGTGGGCACAGGACGACGCGCTGAGCGCGGCCGTTGCGGCGCTGCGCGATGCGGGCGAGGTCGTGATCCAGGCGTTGCCGGGGCACGACCACGTGCTCGACGAGTTCGCCTGCGACCGTTCGCTCGTCGAGCGTAACGGCGCATGGGTGGTCGAACCCCGTTAAACAGGCGTTCGCGGGCCGTCGTTCGGCGTGCATATCGTTGAAGCGAAACGGAAAAATTCGGAATCGCCCGCGAACATAGGTAGAATACGTTTTTAACCAGCTAACGAATCAACATGTCTGCCAGCGCAGTGAACGTGACTCCCGGGCGCAATGTCGTCGTCGTGGGAACGCAATGGGGTGATGAAGGCAAGGGCAAGATCGTCGACTGGCTGACGGACCACGCTCAGGGCGTCGTGCGTTTCCAGGGCGGTCACAACGCCGGCCACACCCTCATCATCGGCGGCAAGAAAACCATCTTGCGCCTCATTCCGTCGGGCATCATGCGTGAAGGCGTCGCCTGCTACATCGGCAACGGCGTTGTCCTGTCCCCCGAGGCACTGTTCAAGGAAATCGGCGAGCTGGAAGAGGCCGGCGTGAACGTGCGCGATCGCCTGTTCATCTCCGAAGCCGCGACGCTGATCCTGCCGTACCACATTGCGATCGACCAGGCGCGCGAGGCGCGCAAGGGTGCGGGCAAGATCGGTACGACCGGCCGCGGCATCGGCCCCGCGTACGAAGACAAGGTCGGCCGCCGCGCGCTGCGCGTGCAGGACCTGTTCGACGCGAAGACCTTCGCCGACCGCCTGCGCGAAAACCTCGATTTCCACAACTTCGTGCTGACCCAGTACCTGGGTGGCGCGGCCGTCGATTTCCAGGCCACGCTCGACACGATGCTCGGCTACGCCGATCGCCTGAAGCCGATGGTGGCCGACGTGTCGCGCCGCCTGTACGACGCGAACAACGCCGGTCAGAACCTGCTGTTCGAAGGCGCGCAAGGCACGCTGCTCGACATCGACCACGGCACCTATCCGTTCGTCACGTCGAGCAACTGCGTCGCAGGTGCGGCATCGGCCGGCGCTGGCGTCGGCCCGCAGAAGCTGAACTACATCCTCGGCATCACGAAGGCGTACTGCACGCGCGTCGGCTCGGGCCCGTTCCCGAGCGAGCTGTACGACGCGGACAACCCGCAGCGCCAGGACCAGGTCGGCGTTACGCTGGCGAACGTCGGCAAGGAGTTCGGCTCGGTCACCGGCCGTCCGCGCCGCACCGGCTGGCTCGACGCAGCGGCGCTGCGCCGCTCGATCCAGATCAACGGCGTGTCGGGTCTGTGCATGACGAAGCTCGACGTGCTCGACGGCCTCGATGAAGTCAAGCTGTGCGTCGGCTACAAGATCGACGGCAAGGACGTGGACATCCTGCCGCGCGGTGCGGCCGACGTCGCGCGTTGCGAGCCCGTGTACGAAACGTTCGCCGGCTGGAAGGAAAGCACCGTCGGCATCAAGACGTGGGACGCGCTGCCGGCGAATGCTCAGGCATACCTGGCCCGTGTTCAGGAAGTGGCCGGCGTGCCGGTCGACATGGTTTCGACGGGGCCGGATCGCGACGAGACGATCCTGCTTCGCCACCCGTTCAAGGTGTAATTCTCAGCATGACGCAGCAAATCACGATGACGGCGGCAGACTTGATGACCGATCCGCGCAACGACGACAAGAACCTGTGGGTAGGCTGGGACGAATACCATCGTCTGATCGAACTGCTTGCGCTCCAGGTGCATGAATCGGGCTGGAAGTTCGATCAGATCCTGTGCCTCGCGCGCGGCGGTCTGCGCGTCGGCGACCAACTGTCGCGCATCTATGACGTCCCGCTCGCGATCCTCGCGACGAGTTCGTACCGCGAAGCGGCCGGCACCGAGCAGGGCGAGCTCGACATCGCGCAGTACATCACGATGACGCGTGGCAACCTCGAGGGCAACGTGCTGCTGGTCGACGATCTCGTCGATTCGGGCGTCACGCTCGCGCGCGTGCAGGAGCACCTGAAGGAGCGCTATCCGGCGGTCAAGGCCGTGCGCTCGGCGGTGCTCTGGTACAAGGGCTGCTCGAAGATCAAGCCTGACTATCACACGCAGTATCTGCCGACGAATCCGTGGATTCATCAGCCGTTCGAAGAGTGGGACACGGTTCGTCCGCACAATCTCGAGGCGTGGATCAAGCGCGGTCGTGCGCAGCGCGACGGCTCGGGCGCGTGAGCGGCCGGCCGATCGAAGGAAAGCCTTGTACGGCGCCGCTTGCGGCGCCGTTTTTCATTGCGGCGGCGGGCTGCCGGGTACCGCAATCCGTCTTCACGGTAGGCAGACGTCGCGGCCCCGGCTATGATGGCAGCCCTGCCACAGCTCGCGCAGGATTGCATGCGCAGCGTGAATCACGTGGCTTCAGGGCAACAGGGCAGGACGGTTTTTGAGGGGGGCGCGAGTAGAATAGCGCTCGTTTTGTCCGAACCGGACCCGATTATTACGCTTCATATGAACGACACGATCCAGGCGACCGACGCAGCCCATGTGCATTCGACGCACCAACACTCGATGCGGGCGCTTGCGATAGCGGCCATCGGCGTCGTGTTCGGCGACATCGGCACGAGCCCACTGTATTCGCTGAAGGAGGCGTTCAGCCCCGCACACGGCATTCCGCTCACCGAAGGCTCGATTCTCGGGGTGATCTCGCTGCTGTTCTGGGCGATCATCCTGGTGGTCGGCATCAAGTATCTGCTGTTCGTGATGCGGGCCGACAACAACGGCGAGGGCGGCGTGCTCGCGCTGATGGCGCTGTCGCTGCGGCCGCTCGACTCGAAAACCCGCGTCGCGGGCGCGCTGATGGCGCTGGGGATCTTCGGCGCGTGCATGTTCTACGGCGATGCCGTGATCACGCCGGCGATTTCCGTGATGTCGGCGGTCGAAGGTCTGGAGATCGCGACGCCGCACCTGTCCCATCTCGTGATGCCGATCACGATCGTGATCCTGATCGCGCTGTTCTGGATCCAGCGTCACGGTACTGCGACGGTCGGCAAGCTGTTCGGGCCGATCATGGTGCTGTGGTTCATCGCGATCGCGGCGCTCGGTGTGTATCACATCGCGCGCGTGCCGGGCATCATCGCGGCGATCAACCCGTATTACGCGGCGTCGTTCATGTCGGAGCATGTGCTGCAGGCGTATGTCGTGCTCGGTTCGGTCGTGCTGGTGCTGACCGGTGCCGAAGCGCTCTACGCGGACATGGGCCACTTCGGCGCGAAGCCGATTCGCCTTGCCGCATACGGGCTCGTGATGCCGTCGCTCGTGCTGAACTACTTCGGCCAGGGCGCGCTGCTGATCCAGAACCCGAAGGCGATCGAGAACCCGTTCTTCCTGCTGGCGCCGGAGTGGGCGCTGCTGCCGCTCGTCGTGCTGTCGACGGTTGCGACCGTGATCGCTTCGCAGGCCGTGATCTCGGGCGCGTATTCGTTGACGTCGCAGGCGATCCAGCTCGGCTACGTGCCGCGCATGAAGGTGCTGCATACGTCCGAGCTGGCGATTGGCCAGATCTACGTGCCGGTCGTGAACTGGCTGCTGCTGTTCGTGATCCTCTGCATCGTGATCGGCTTCAAGAGCTCCGACAACCTCGCCGCCGCGTACGGTATCGCGGTGACGGCGACGATGGTGATCACGACCGTGCTCGCGGCTGTCGTGATGGTGAAGGTATGGAACTGGAACCGGCTGCTCGTCGGCGCGATCATCGCGGTGTTCCTCGCGGTCGACCTGGGCTTTTTTGGCGCGAACCTGCTCAAGGTCGCGCAGGGCGGCTGGCTGCCGCTCGGCATCGGCGCGCTGCTGTTCTTCCTGCTGATGACCTGGTACAAGGGCCGCCACATCGTCAAGGAGCGTACGGCTGCCGACGGTATCCCGCTCGAACCGTTCCTGCAGGGGCTGCTCGCGCATCCGCCGCACCGTGTGTCGGGTACGGCGATCTACCTGACCGGTAACGACAAGCTCGTGCCCGTCAGCCTGTTGCACAACCTGAAGCACAACAAGGTGCTGCACGAGCGGACCATTTTCCTGACGTTCGTCACGCGCGACATCCCGTACGTGCGCGACGACAAGCGCCTGAGTGCGCGTGACGCGGGCGGCGGTCTGTACATCGTCAAGGCCGAATACGGCTTCAACGAGACGCCGGACGTGAAGGCCGTGCTCGAGGAATTCGGCCGCACGCACGACATGACGTTCGAACTGATGGACACGTCGTTCTTCCTCGCGCGTGAAACGGTCGTGCCGACGCATCTGCCCGGCATGTCGATCTGGCGCGAACGCGTGTTCGCATGGATGCATCAGAACGCGGCGAAGCCAACCGACTTCTTCTCGATCCCGGCGAACCGCGTCGTCGAGCTCGGCACCAAGATCGAAATCTGAGCGGCGCACGGGCCGCATAGGCGGCCCATGCCGATCCGGCAACACTTGTCGAAGCCATGAAAAAGCCCGCCTTCCGGCGGGCTTTTTTTGCGTCGACAGCCTTCGCGTGTTCAGCGCTTCAGCTTCGCGAACGCCGCGGCCATCGCGCCGGCCGGTTCAGGCTCGCGCGAACGCTGCGGGCGCGCCGCGCCGCGGCCGGCATTGCCGCGATCCTGGCCGCCGCGCGGCGCCATGCCGGGCGCGGCCGCTTCGTCGTCGAGGCGCATCGTCAGCGAAATGCGCTGACGCTTCACGTCGACGTCGAGCACCTTGACCTTGACGACCTGGCCGGCCTTCACGACTTCGTGCGGATCCTTGATGAACTTCGTCGACATCGCGGACACGTGGACGAGGCCGTCCTGGTGCACGCCGACATCCACGAATGCGCCGAACGCCGCGACGTTCGTCACGACACCTTCAAGCAGCATGCCCGGCATCAGGTCAGACACCTTTTCGACGCCGTCACGGAACGTTGCGGTCTTGAATTCCGGGCGCGGGTCACGACCCGGTTTTTCGAGTTCGGACAGGATGTCGCGCACGGTCGGCAGGCCGAAACGTTCGTCAACGAATTCGGTCGGCGACAGGCCGGACAGCGCATCACGGCTGCCGAGCACGTCGTCGATCCGCTTGTTGATCTTCGCGAGGATCCGTTCGACGACCGGATAAGCCTCCGGGTGGACCGACGAGCGGTCGAGCGGATTCTCGCCGCCGTTGATGCGCAGGAAGCCGGCGGCCTGTTCGAAGGTCTTGTCGCCGAGGCGCGGCACCTTGCGCAGGTGATCGCGCGACGGGAACGGCCCGTTCGCATCGCGGTAGTCGACGATATTGCGCGCGAGCGTGGCGTTCAGGCCCGAGACGCGCGCGAGCAGCGCGACCGACGCGGTGTTCGCGTCGACGCCCACCGCGTTCACGCAATCCTCGACCACCGCGTCGAGCGAGCGGGCGAGTTCGCGCTGGTTCACGTCGTGCTGGTACTGGCCGACGCCGATCGCCTTCGGCTCGATCTTCACGAGCTCGGCGAGCGGGTCCTGCAGGCGGCGGGCGATCGACACGGCGCCGCGCAGCGACACGTCGAGATCCGGGAATTCCTTTGCGGCCAGCTCGGACGCCGAGTAGACCGACGCGCCGGCTTCCGACACGACGATCTTCTGCAGCCGCAGTTCGGGGTGCTTCGAGATCAGCTCGCTCGCGAGCTTGTCGGTTTCACGGGACGCGGTGCCGTTGCCGATGCTGATCAGCTCGGCCTGCGTCTGCGCGGCGATGCGCGCGAGCTTCGCGAGCGAGCCGTCCCAGTCGCGCCGCGGCTCGTGCGGGTAGATCGTATCGGTCGCGAGCAGCTTGCCGGTGCGGTCGACCACGGCGACCTTCACGCCCGTGCGCAGGCCGGGGTCGAGACCGATCACGGCCTTCGGGCCGGCCGGCGCGGCCAGCAGCAGATCCTTCAGGTTGCGGGCGAACACGCGGATCGCTTCGGCTTCCGCCGTTTCGCGCAGTTGCGTGAGCAGTTCGTTCTCGATGTGCGGCTGCACCTTCACGCGCCAGCACCAGCGGCACACGTCGGACAGCCACTTGTCCGCCGGGCGGCCCTGGTTCGCGATCCCGAAATGGCGCGCGATCATCGCTTCGCCGGGATGCGGGATCTGCGCGTCGAGTTCCTCGCCGAGCCCGAGCTTGACGGTCAGCACGCCGGCATTGCGGCCGCGGAACAGGGCCAGCGCGCGATGCGACGGCACGGTGCGGATCGTTTCCGCGTAGTCGTAGTAGTCGCGGAACTTCTCGCCTTCCTCGTTTTCCTTGCCTTCGACGACCGCCGAGGACACGACGCCCTGGCTGTGCAGGTAGTCGCGCAGCTTGCCGAGCAGTTCGGCTGTTTCGCCGAATTGTTCGGACAGGATGTCGCGGGCGCCGTCGAGCGCGGCCTTCACGTCGGCGACGCCCTTGTCGGCATCGACGTACGCGGCGGCTTCCGTCTGCGGGTCGAGCAGCGGATTCGCGAGCAGCGCCTGCGCGAGCGGCTCGAGGCCGGCTTCGCGCGCGATCTGCGCACGCGTGCGGCGCTTCGGCTTGTACGGCAGATAAAGGTCTTCGAGCACCTGCTTGCTGTCGGCCGCGTCGATCGCGGCGCGCAGTTCGTCGGTCAGCTTGCCCTGTTCGTCGATGCTCGACAGGATCGCAGCGCGGCGATCCTCGAGTTCGCGCAGATACAGGAGACGTTCCTCGAGCTGGCGCAGCTGCGTGTCGTCCAGGTTGCCGGTCACTTCCTTGCGGTACCGGGCAATGAACGGAACGGTCGAGCCTTCGTCGAGGAGTTGCACTGCCGCCGCGACCTGGCGCGGCTGGACGGACAGTTCGGTGGCGATGCGCTGTACGATCTTGAGTGCTACGGTTTCCGTCATGTCGTGGATGATCTGCCTGCTGAAATCGCGGCGCGGGCCGGCAGGCCGCGCGCCGCGGGCTGCAAGACGGGCCCGCCTGACCAGATGCCGCGGGTGAGTGAAGCGGGGCATTTTGCCATAAATGGCGGAGCGTCCAGCCGGGGGTGATAGAATTTGACACATGTCCCGCAGCTTTCCTACGACGTTGCCAACTTCCCGCATTTCTCTCGTCGCGCTCGCCGCGGCCTTGTTCGCCGGGTCTACCGTCGCGTACGCACAGGCATCGGGCGCCACCGCGCCGGACGCCGCAGTGGCCGCGCCCGTCGCACCCTCCACCACGCAGGATTTTGACGCTCGTCAAAAAGTGCTCAATCAACGTTCCGCGGAAAACGATTATCGTTATGCCGTGGCGGAGCACGATTGTTACAGCAAGTTCTTCGTCAATCACTGTCTCGGCAATGCGCGCGACCGGATGCGCGAGGAGCGGGCGAGCATCCGTCAGGAGCAGCTCGCGCTCGACGATGAACAGCGCGCGGTGCGGGCGCAGCAGCGCGACCAGCAGCAGGCGTTGAAGCAGGCGCAGAATGCCGCGGAAGCGCCGCAGCGCGCGGCGAACGATGCGGCGAACGCGGCTGCGTTCCGCGACAAGCAGGAGCAGAATGCACTGAAGCAGGCGCAGCGCGGCGCCGAGGGCCCGCAGCGCGCCGCGAACAAGCAGGCATACGACCAGAAACAGGCAGACTTCCAGCGCAAGCTCGACCAGGCGCGCCAGCAGGGCGCGCAGAAAGCGCAGGAACGGGCGGACAACGCCGCGCGCTACGAGCAGAAGCAGAAGGAAGCCGCCCAGCACAAAGCCGATGTCGAGCGGCGTCAGCAGGAAGCGGCCGAGAAGGCCAAGCAGCAACAGCAGGGGCAGTAACGTGTTGGATTGATCCGGAGTCAGTCTCGTGCGTGCCGGCACGCCAGTCGGCGCGCTGCTTCGATGAGGAGGCGCATATGCAAAACCGTCCCACGGAACAGCAGCAGGAATTGCACAACCGTTTGGCTGCATTGCAGGAACAGCACCAGCAGCTCGCTCGGGAAATCGAGCTGAAGGAAGGACACTCCGACATCGACGACATCACGCTGCACCGGCTGAAGAAGGAAAAGCTGGCGGCCAAGGACAAAATCATTTTGCTGCAATCGCAGCTGGAACCGGATAAGCGCGCCTGAGCGCGGCCTGGCAAGCGCCGGCGCCGCTCGGGCGCTGGACACAGGAACGCTTGCCTTGAATTCATCGCTTGATGCCAACCCCGATGCCCGGCGTGACGCGTCGTCCGCCGGGCGCGTTCGTGCGCCTGAAGGCACCTTCGAGCTGAGCCGCAAGCGCGTCGACGAACTCGACACGATCTTCGGCGACGGCGGATTGCTCGCGCGCGCGCTCGATGGCTATCACCCGCGTCAGTCGCAGATCGAGATGGCGCGCGCGGTCGCGTCCGCGATGGAGGCGTCCGCGCGCCGGATGCCCGAGCCAGAAATCTTCGAGACCCGCAAGCGGCCGGCGCGCCGCCTCGGCGAAGGCGACAAGGCGGCCGAATCCGCCGCGGAGGGTGCTGCGGCCGAAGCCGACAGCGACGCTGGCGACAATACGCTGATCGTCGAGGCCGGCACCGGTACCGGCAAGACCTATGCGTACCTGGTGCCCGCGATGCTGTGGGGCGGCAAGGTGATCGTATCCACCGGCACGAAGCACCTCCAGGACCAGCTGTTCCAGCGCGACATCCCGACGGTGCGCAACGCGCTCGCGGTGCCGGTGACGGTCGCGATGCTCAAGGGCCGCTCGAACTACCTGTGCCATTACTACCTGCAGCGCACGGCCGACAACGGCCGCCTGCCGTCGCGTCAGGACACCGCGTACCTGCAGGAAATCGTCCGGTTCGCCAAGGTCACGAAGAGCGGCGACAAGGCCGAACTCGCGAGCGTGCCGGAGACGGCACCCGTGTGGTCGATGGTCACGTCGACGCGCGACAACTGCCTCGGCCAGGAGTGCCCGCATTACAAGGAATGCTTCGTGATGCAGGCGCGCCGCGAGGCCCAGCAGGCGGACATTGTCGTCGTCAACCATCACCTGTTCTTCGCGGACATCATGCTGCGCGACACCGGGATGGCCGAACTGCTGCCGAACGCGAACACGGTGATCTTTGACGAAGCGCACCAGTTGCCGGAGACGGCCACGCTGTTCTTCGGCGAGACACTGTCGACCACGCAGATCCTCGAACTCGCGCGCGACACGGTGGCCGAAGGCCTGAGCCATGCGCGCGATGCGGTCGAGTGGGTGAAGCTCGGCGGCGATCTCGAACGTGCGGCGCGCGACCTGCGTCTCGCGTTCGCGAACGACCAGATCGTGCGCATGTCGCTCGCGCAACTGGGAGACGATCACCCGATGTTCGGCGCGCTCGACGCGCTCGAAGTGGCGCTCGATGCGCTTGCCTCGGCGCTCGCGAGCCAGGCCGAGCGGGCGGAGTCGCTCGGCGCGTGCCTGCGGCGTGCACGCGAGCTGCAGGACCTGCTCGCGGGCTGGGTCGCGCCCGGCGCGGCGGAAGCGGCCGCGAAGGCCGATGCCGCGGCAGCCGGCGACAAGGCGGCCACCGACGACCCGAACGAGAAGGTGCGCTGGGTCGAAGTGTTCGCACATACCGTCCAGTTGCACGAGACGCCGCTGTCGGTCGCGCCGATTTTCGCGAAGCAGCGCGCCGGCGTGCCCCGCGCGTGGGTGTTCACGTCGGCGACGCTGTCGGTGCGTGGCGATTTCACGCACTATGCGGCCCAGATGGGCCTCAGCTCGCGGCGCTCGATGACCCTCGCAAGCCCATTCGACTATCAGACGCAGGGCCTGCTGTATGTGCCGCGCAACCTGCCGCAGCCGTCGTCGCCGGCGTTTACCGATGCCGTGTTCGATGCCGCGTTGCCGGCGATCGAGGCATCGGGCGGCGGCGTCTTCATGCTGTGCACGACGCTGCGTGCGGTCGACCGGATCGCGTCGAAGCTGCGCGACGTGATCGAGTCGCGCGGCTGGAACACGCCGCTGCTGGTGCAAGGCGATGCCAGCCGTACCGAACTGCTCGATCGTTTCCGTTCGTACGGCAATGCGATCCTCGTCGGCAGCCAGAGCTTCTGGGAAGGCGTCGACGTGCGCGGTGATGCGCTGTCGCTCGTTGTGATCGACAAGCTGCCGTTCGCGCCGCCTGACGATCCGGTGCTGGCCGCGCGGCTCGACGCGCTGACCAAGAAGGGCTTGAGCCCGTTCGCGGTTCACCAGCTGCCTCAGGCCGTGATCACGCTTAAGCAGGGCGCAGGCCGGCTGATTCGCGCGGAGACGGATCGCGGCGTGCTGATGATCTGCGACACGCGGCTCGTCGACAAGCCTTACGGTCGACGGATCTGGCAGAGCCTGCCGCCGTTCAAGCGCACCCGCGAGATCGCGGTCGTGCAGGACTTCTTCGACGAACATCGCGCGGCAAAACGCGCGTGATCGCGCTGCCGCCTGCTACGGGCGGCACCAACAAAAAACCCGGCTCGATGGCCGGGTTTTTTGTTGGTGCTCGGGTGTCGCTCAGAACTGCCACCACGACTTCTTCGTGCCGGGGCGCGAATGGCCGGTGATGTACGGGCTGTCCGGGAAGGTCCCCGCGAGCACGCGCTTCGTGTCTTCCGCGAGTTCCGGCTGGTTCAGCTTGCCGTACGACAGGATCATGATGTGCAGCGCGTCCTCGATCGCCGGCGCGCCCTTGTAGTCCTTGATCGCGAGCTGCGCGCGGTTGATCGCCGCGACATAGGCGCCACGCCGATAGTAATAGTCGGCCGCGTGCACTTCGTGCGAGGCGAGCGCGTTGACGATGTAGCGCATCCGGGCGGCGGCGTCGGGCGCGTACTTGCTCTTCGGGTAGCGGTCGACGACGACCTTGAACGCGTCGTACGATTCGCGCAGTGCCTGCGGATCGCGCTCGCTCATGTCCTGGCCGGAGAAGCGGCCGAACAGGCCGAGATCGTCGTTGAAGTGGATCATCCCCTTCAGGTAGTACGCGTACGGGATATCCGGGTGATCCGGATGCAACTGGATGAAGCGGTCGACGGCCTGGTCGGCGGCTGCCGCTTCGTTGTCCTTCCAGTTGCAGTACGCGACGTTGATCTGCGCCTGTTGCGCGAAACGGCCGAACGGATCGCGACCTTGCAGCGATTCGAAATATTTCGCGCACTTGCCCCAGTCGCCGCCGGACAGTGCGTCCTGGGCCTCTGAGTATAATTTGTTGTTCGACCAGGTAGCCGTCTCGTCCTGCTTCTGCGGTAAGCCGTGGCAGCCGGCGATGAGGGCCGCGGCCGCTACCGCCGCAGCTCGGGCGGCGACGGTTTTGGCCGTACGTTTGGTCGAATTCATCATGCTCGCATGTCCTAGCTTCAAGTCTCGGTGACCCAGTCTAAATGACCCGTTCAAGTTCGCAGAATGCCCCGCAGGGCAAGTCAAATCGCGAAGATTATAGCCCAAGCGATCGGCCCGCCGACGCTGCGTCGGGGGATTCCCCCGATGACGATCTGGCTGCAGACGCGATGCAGCCGCCTGTCGTGCCGTCCGCGGCGGTCGACGAGGCGCCGCGCGTCGTCGACGTGCCGCTGTCGCTCGCGGGTGAGCGCCTCGATAAAGCGCTTGCCCAACTGTTCCCCGAATTCTCCCGCAGCCGCCTGCAGAGCTGGATCGAGGCGCAGCGGGTGCTGGTCGACGGCGCGCCGGCGAAGATCCGCCAGCCGGTGCCGCTCGGCGCAAGGATCGAACTCGTGCCCGACCTGCTGCCGGAGCAACTGGCGTTCACGCCGGAGCCGGTGCCGCTCGACGTGATCTACGAGGACGACGCGCTCGTCGTCATCAACAAGCCGGCGGGCGTCGTCGTCCACCCGGCTGCCGGCAACTGGAGCGGCACGATCCTCAACGGCCTGCTGCACCGCTACGGCGACGCGGCGGCCGGCCTGCCGCGCGCGGGCATCGTGCACCGGCTCGACAAGGAGACGTCCGGCCTGATGGTGGTTGCGCGCACACTCGCCGCGCAGACCGACCTCGTGCGCCAGCTGCAGGCGCGTACCGTGAAGCGCCGCTATTTCGCGCTCGTGTGGGGCATGATGCCCGAAGACGGCACGATCGACGCGCCGATCGGCCGCGATCCGCGCGAGCGCACGCGCATGGCCGTCGTCACAGGCGCGTCGGGCAAGCCCGCGCGCACGCATTTCCGTACGGTTGACACATGCATGTGGCAACGTCAGCCGGTGTCCGCGATCCAGTGCGATCTCGAAACCGGCCGCACGCATCAGATCCGTGTGCACTGCTCGCATGTCGGGCATCCGCTGCTCGGCGATCCGGTGTACGGGCGCGCGCGCGGCAAGCGCTCGGTCGCGCCGCTGCCGGGCGGGTTCGCGCGACAGGCGCTGCACGCCTGGCGGCTCGGCCTCGTGCATCCGGTCACGGGCAAGGCGATGCAGTGGCGTTGTCCGTTGCCGGACGATATGAACGCGCTCGTCGCGGCGCTGGGCTTCGGGCAGGGCGACGAGGAATTCGACGATGAAGACGGTGTCTACGACGATGACGATTTCGCCGGCGAATATCAGGATCACGACGACGATTACGACGATGAGGAGGAGTGAGTGCCGATGACGAACCTGGCGCCGTTGACGTGGCAGGACTGCGTGCTGCCCGACTGGCAGGTGGCGCCGCGCGTGCGTGCGCTGATCACGACGCGCGACGGCGGCGTGAGCGAGGGCCCGTACGGGCGCTGGCAGGACGGCGCCGCGTTGCCGGGCGGGATGAATCTCGGCCTGCATACCGGTGACGATCCGGCCCATGTCGCCGCGAATCGCGCGCGCTTGCTCGCGCTCGCGGGCCAGTCGCGAGCGGCATGGCTCGAACAGGTTCACGGCGCGCGGATCGTGCGTGCGGACGACGTGATCGAGGCCGCGCCGGGTGCCGAGGCGCCCGTGCAGGCCGACGCGAGCGTGACGGACCGCGCGGGCGCGGTCTGTGTCGTGATGGTCGCCGATTGCCTGCCGGTGCTGTTGTGCGACGCGCGGGGCCGGGCGGTGGGTGCCGCGCATGCTGGCTGGCGCGGGCTCGCGGCCGGCATCGTCGAGCAGACCGCGGCCAGCGTCGCGGCACTCGCCGGCGGCGCGACGGATGATCTCCATGCGTATCTCGGGCCCGCGATCGGCCCGCGCGCGTTCGAAGTCGGCGCCGACGTGCGCGAGGCGTTTCTCGACACGGCTTCGCAGTCGGAGCATGATGAGACGCGTCAAGCGTTCGTCGCGATCGACGGCGCGCCCGGCAAGTACCTCGCCGACCTCTACGCGCTTGCGCGCCTGCGCCTCGCGCGCGCAGGCGTGACGCACGTGAGCGGCGGGACCGCCTGCACGGTCACCGAACACGCGCGCTTCTATTCGTACCGGCGCGACCGCGTGACCGGCCGCATGGCGGCGGCGATCTGGCTGGCCGATTGACTGCTGACCGCGCGCAGGTGCGCGCGCGGCTTGGTTTGTTGCGCTGCGAAATCGGTTATTGCGATATTGGCGCCGCAATGCGACGTTGCATGGACAATGGAATGGATAATCGCGAAGTCAAGTCAATCAAAATGTTTTATGTTTCGCCGGAAGCCTTGTCCAGCTTGTTGCGCACGGATTATCTCCGAACAGAAATGTTCGGTGGTTTGACGCAGCGCTTCACATGGGGAAAACGATAATGATAAAAATACCGCACTGCGGCAGAATCTGGAGACGCCTCTCCAGAGCATGACGGCCCGGCTCGCAGCCGGCACGCCGCGCGCGAGCAGGATTTCACGATTGACGCTCACGAATCACCGGTAAGGCAGGTAATGACAGCATCGAAAAATTCGTCGACGTCCGCTCAAGCGGGCACTTTCGCGGGCAGCACCGGATTCGACCAGGTTACCCAGCCGATGCAGCAGATGTTCGAGGCATGGCTGAACGCCTGGCGCGGTTTCGCCGATCCGGCGCGCGCCGCAACGGCGGCGACCAGCGCGAATCCGTTCGCCGCATTCCAGTTCCCGACATCCGTTCCGTTCCAGATGCCGTCGATGCCCGATCTGGGCGCCCTCGGCGGCCTGGCTTCGCCGTTCGCGGGATTGAAGCTGCCCGTGGCCGCGATTCCGCCGGAACGGCTCCAGAAGCTGCAGGCCGATTACGCGCGCGACTGCGTGACGCTGATGCAGCAGGCCGCCGCCGCGAAGCTCGAGTCGCCTGAACTGAAGGACCGCCGCTTCAGCGGGGATGCCTGGAAGGCGTCGCCCGCGCATGCGTTCGCGGCCGCGTGGTATCTGCTCAACGCGCGCTACCTGCAGGAACTGGCCGACGCGCTCGAGACCGATCCGAAGACGCGCGAACGCATCCGTTTCTCCGTCCAGCAATGGACCGCCGCGGCCGCGCCGAGCAACTTCCTGGCGCTCAATCCCGATGCACAGAAATCGATCCTCGAGACGCAGGGCGAAAGCCTGCGGCAGGGGATGATGAACCTGCTCGGCGACATGCAGCGCGGCAAAATTTCGCAGACCGACGAATCGCAATTCGTGGTCGGCAAGAACCTCGGGTGTACCGAAGGCGCGGTCGTCTACGAGAACGACCTGATCCAGCTGATCCAGTACGCGCCGAAGACGGACAAGGTGTTCGAGCGGCCGCTCCTGATCGTGCCGCCGTGCATCAACAAGTTCTACATCCTCGACCTGCAGCCCGAGAATTCGCTCGTCGCGCATGCGCTGTCGAACGGCCATCAGGTGTTCCTCGTGTCGTGGCGCAACGCCGATGCGTCGGTCGCGCACAAGACGTGGGACGACTACATGAACGAAGGGCTGCTCGCGGCGATCGACGCCGTGCAGCAGATCAGCGGCCGCGAGCAGATCAACACGCTTGGCTTCTGCGTCGGCGGCACGATGCTCGCGACCGCGCTGTCGGTGCTCGCCGCACGCGGCGAACATCCGGCCGCGTCGATGACGCTGCTGACCGCGATGCTCGATTTCACCGACACCGGCATCCTCGACGTGTTCGTCGACGAGGCGCACGTGCAGATGCGCGAGCAGACCATCGGCGGCAAGAACGGCGGGGCGCCGGGGTTGATGCGCGGCGTCGAGTTCGCGAATACGTTCTCGTTCCTGCGGCCGAACGACCTCGTCTGGAACTACGTCGTCGACAACTACCTGAAGGGCCGCACGCCCGCCGCGTTCGACCTGCTGTACTGGAACAGCGACTCGACGAGCCTGCCGGGCCCGATGTACGCGTGGTACCTGCGCAATACCTATCTCGAGAACAAGCTCCGCGTGCCGGGCGCGCTGACCGTGTGCGGCGAATCCGTCGACCTGTCGCGCATCGACGTGCCGACCTTCATCTACGGGTCGCGCGAGGATCACATCGTGCCGTGGCAGACGGCTTACGCATCGACGTCGATCCTGACGGGCCCGCTGAAGTTCGTGCTCGGCGCGTCGGGCCACATCGCGGGTGTGATCAATCCGCCGGCGAAGAAGAAGCGCAGCTACTGGGTCAACGACAAGGATCTGCCCGAATCCGCGGACGACTGGTTTGCCGGCGCGACCGAGCAGCCGGGCAGCTGGTGGACGACCTGGGTCGAGTGGCTCGACCAGTACGGCGGCCGCAAGGTGGCGCCGCCCGCCAAGGCCGGCTCCGCGCAGTTCCCGGTGATCGAGCCGGCGCCGGGCCGCTACGTGTTGCAGCGCGATTGACGAAAGACGGACAGCGGCGCACGCTGTCCGGTGCACCGCAGTTTTTTAACAGGGCCGGTAGCGATGCGCCGCGTCGTGCGGGCCTGGAGGAAAGGGAAATGACGGACGTAGTGATCGTATCGGCCGCGCGGACCGCGGTCGGCAAATTCGGCGGTTCGCTCGCGAAGATCGCGGC